>SKLD01000121.1 GCA_007123395.1 Opitutales bacterium | reverse complement strand
TCCAACTATGTCGACGAGGGGTTTTCGGACTGCGTCTTCCAGTGGGACACGATCTTCATGCTGCTTTTCATGCGCTATGCGCACGCGGCCTTCCCGGCTATCGCTTCGCTCGACAACTTTTATGCGCGGCAATACGAAAATGGATACATCTGCCGCCAGTTACGCGAAACCGACGGGGAGGACCGCATCTTCAAGGAGCGCGCGGACACGATCAACCCGCCCCTCTTCGCCTGGGCGGAGATCGGGCATTACCAGATCACGGGCGATGCCTCCCGATTTGCCCTCGTTCTGCCCGCGCTGGAAAAGCACGCGGAGTGGCTGGAGGCCCATCGCCGGCGCCAGAATACGACGCACGGTTTGTATTGGAATTCTCCTCTCGGTTCGGGCATGGACAACATTCCGCTGGAGGGCTCGGGCTGGGTCTGCATGTCGTCGCAGATGGTCCTCTTCTACCGGCAGATGGCCTTCATGCGGGAGCACCTCGGCGAGACCGCTTCCGCCCACGCCCACGCAGAGCGCGCCGATGAGATCGCGGAGCGTATCCAAAAATTCATGTGGTTTGCCGACGACGGGTTCTACTACAATATTCTCGACGACGGCACACCCCACCGCGTGAAGGCAGTGGCGGGCTTTTGGCCCCTCCTCGCGGGGGTGGCCGACAAGCAACAGGCGCGGTGGCTCCTCTTTCATTTGCGCGACGCGAAAAAATTCTGGCGTCCAATGCCCGTGCCCTCGGTCGCGGCCAACGAACCCACCTACATTTGCGACGGCGGCTACTGGCTCGGCGGCGTGTGGGCACCGACGAATCTGATGATCGTGAAGGGCCTCGAACCCTACGGTCCCGAGACCGCTTCCGCGAACATCTTTTCCTTCAACGAAATCGCCACCGTCCTCGCGGGGCGCTACCTTGACGGTCTCGCGAAGGAGTTCCGCCGCACGGGCACCTTCTGGGAGAGCTACTCGGCGGAGTTGGTCACGCGGGGAAATCCCGCCAAGGGCGACTTCGTGGGCTGGACCGGCGCGGGGCCGATCCAGCTCCTCATTGAGAATATCCTCGGCTTCCGCCCCGACGCCCCCGCCCGACGCCTCGTCTGGCGGCTTCAGCGCATCGACCGCCACGGCATCGAAAACCTCCGCTTCGGCGACATTTCAGCCAGTCTGCTCTGCCACCCGCGTGAAAGTGTGCTCGCCGCTGCGGATATCGAAGTGACCTCCGATAAACCCTTCACTCTCGCTGTGGATGCGAATGACGGTGCGGTCCGCGAGATTGAGGTGAAGCCCGGCACCTATTCCCATCGAGTCGGACGATGAAGGGGATATACTCGCTGCGCCGGGGAAGCGCTCGATTGCGGCGGCGCACGGAGCTGGTTGTACGAAATATCCGGTTTTCGGTTGAGTTGCGCGCGGCAGACCGTCAGATTGTCCATCATGTCAGAAACAGAAAAAGCTCCCTTCACGCTGGAAATCGGCAACGAGGCTCCGGATTTTAGTCTGCCGGCAACGGACGGCAAGGTGTATTCGCTGCAGGACTTCTCCGGTGCGGATACGCTCGTCGTATTCTTCACCTGCAACCACTGTCCGTATGTGGTGAATTCGGATGAGATCACCCGTAAGACGGCGGACCGCTTCGCGGATAAAGGTGTACGCTTTGTCGGAATCAATTCGAACAGCGAGCGAACTTATGCGGAAGATTCATTTGCGCATATGGTCGAGCGAATGAAGGAATATCGTTTCCCGTGGGCATACTTACGGGACGAGAGCCAAGATGTCGCCCGTGCCTACGGCGCATTGCGTACGCCGCACTTTTTCGTTTTCGATGCTGCTCGCAAGCTGATTTACACGGGCCGCGGTGTCGACAGTCCGCGCAATCCCGGGGCGATCACCGTCAACGACCTCGAAAACGCGCTGGAGGACCACCTCGCCGGCCGTCCCGTGCGCACGCCGAAAACGAATCCCATCGGTTGCAACGTAAAGTGGGACGGCAAAGACGCTCACTGGATGCCGGCGGAAGCCTGTGACCTTGTGTAGCGAGTGGCGGAATACCTCCAATGAGCATGCGTGTGCATAAGGTAACCGCGTTATTTACGTCACTGGCATTTTTCCTTGCCGCTGCGCCGTTGGCGGCGCTTTCCGGGCATTCGGATGAAACGGATGTAGATGTTCTCATCCGCTGGCTTCTCGACGAGGAAAGGGAACTCACCGGCATTCGCTTCGCCGATGTAGTGTATGCCACTGCCGGCGTTCGCGTGCTGCCGGTGAACGCGGATGAATGTGCCGACGCGGAAGTCGTCTCCGCCCTCGGGGCGACCATGGACCGGATCCTTTCCGAGTTCGCGGATCCCGACCACGCCGTGCATCGCATTCCCCGGATCAACGAAGTCAGCGGCGCGATTGAAGACCGTATGCAGGAGATCCTCGATGCGAAGCTTGGTTTCTCCTGCGAATTTCCCCCCACAGCGGAGGGGCGGGTGCAGCGGGCGGGCTACCCCGACCTTCGTCTTAAGCACCTTGCATCGGGCAAAATCTACTACGTCGATCCCAAGCTGCACCGCAAGGGCAGCGAGCGCAGTGGATTCCGCACCTTTTATTTTGAGCCGCGCACCCGAACGAACAAAATCCTCGAAGATGCCGCCCATATTATCGTCGGGGTCACGCACACCGGGCGCGAGGGCGACGCGTGGACCTTTGCGAAATGGAATTTGATTGACCTGTACGAATTTGAGGTGCGCCTCAAAGCCGAGTTTCAGGCCAGCAACCGCGACATTTACCGCGCGGATGCCGTCCTCGCGGAGTCCGGAACGTCCCCCGCTGATTAACCGGGAGCACACCTGTTCCCGCGCTATGACATTTCCGGCCCCTGCCAGCCAGGGGGCGGTTCCACGGTCCCCTCGACAAACTGCACTTGCTCGCGCAGGACGTGCCGGATCCACGCGGGCTTGATGGCGCGGGCTTGGCCGGCGGCACAGCGCGCGGCGAGAGCTGCAGCGGTGCCCGCCGCCTGTCCGATTGCGCTCACGCCGGAAATCACCCGGTAGGAAGAATGTGCCTCATGTGTTCCGCTAATGCAGCGCGAACCCAGAAAGAGGTTGTCGGCGTCGGCGGCAACCAAAGAACGGTAAGGGATATGGTAGTATCCGGATCCGGGTATGTCGACCATACGCGTGGCGCCGCCGTCCGGATCATGGATGTCGATTTCGTAGGCGCATGCCGCCACCATGTCCTCAAAACGCGCTTCGCCAAGGCAGTCATCCTGCGTAAGCGTATAGTCGCCGAGAATGCGGCGGCCCTCGCGGATACCCATTTTCGTGGCGATGAATTCCACCGTGGCATACGCGAAGGCGGGGTGGCGCCGCACGATCGCTACCAAGTCATCGACGAATATGCGTCCCTTCTTTATCGCAGCCTCTTCCGCTCCGGCTTCCATAGGGTTCACGCCGACGACTTCGTTGGCATTGAAGAGCAGGCGCTCTCCGTCAGGGTAGGGGAAGCACACGACGCTCCCTTTCGGGTTCTGTGTTTCACCGCGCGCTTTCGCCTCTTTGTAGAGAGAGGTTAACTCCCTCCATAGCGAATGGAGTCCGCCGCGGGTGGAAAATTCGGCCACGCGCAGCCGCGACTTGTCAATCCCGCTCATGGCGAAGACCAGCGTGGCGCTCTGCAGGGCGCTGTCGCTGTCGCGGCCGACCGACGCGCGGCAATCCGCGAGGGCGGAAAGATTTCCGTTTGCCGTGGCATCAACAAAGGCAGCCGCGGCAAAGTCGGAGCCGTCATCACATTGAACACTATGCAGGAGCCGGCCCTCGCGCCTTACAGAGGCGGCACCGCAGCCAGTGCGGACAGTTAGGTTGGGCTCGGCGGCAAGGAGGCGACGGTATGCGGCGGCGAGGTCCTTCTCGTCGTAGGTGAGCCGCGGGGCCGAGGCACGGAAATCCCACGTGCTGTGCAGGTAGGCATGGGGAAACAGCTCCCGGTGGATACCGAGGTTGATCGGGCGGTGGTCACGCCCGTGGAACTTGCAAATGAGCGATACGGGAGAGTGGACGCCCGTTCCGCCGATTTCGACCGCTTTCTCCAGCAGAAGGGTGCGTGCTCCCGTGCGCGCCGCCGCCAGCGCGGCGCACACACCGCCCGCACCCGCTCCGGCCACGATGACATCAAATCGTTTTGGAGGATTCACTTTTTCGTTCATCGTTGATAAATGGACCAGCATGCAATCAAGGCGTTGGTTTGCATTCGCTGTCAAGCCGCGCGTTGCGCCGTTGCAACGCTCACCCGCCGGTTTTTATGGTGTTGCAAAAACCTAATTTTTCAAACGTGACTCCAGTGATTTATGCGAAAGAGGGTTGACGCGCCCGGCGATCCGTGGATGCTGACAATCGTCCAAACCAAAAATCGTTCCCCCGTTCGCGTGCAATTCGCGTGCATTGTGTGTTTTGCAGTGTTCGTAGCGACCGTGCTTGCGCACGGGAAAATTTGCCGGGGGAAACGAGCAAATGCAGACAAACCAACACCTGAGAATGATGATCAATCACTACCAAATCAGAAACGCGCAGCGATGGTTCGGCCTAATGGCGTCGTCGCTTATTCTTCTTTCGCCGGCCATGGCGAAGATCGAGGTCGGGCCGCTCCAAATCGGCGGTGCGATCCGGGCCAACTACGTGATCGGGGACTACCCCGGGCGCGGTGAAGGCCCCTCCCGTGGCGGCGGCGGCGGTGACTTTGAGCTGGACACTTTCCGGATCAATGTCGACCTGCGGGAAGGACCGTGGGCGGGGGCTCTGGAATACCGTTGGTACAGCGGTTACAACTTTCTCCACACGGGGTGGATCGGCTATGACATTGACGACGCCACCCAAGTGCAAGTGGGTGTGAACCGTGTTCCGTTCGGCCCAGGTCCGTTCGGTAATTCGAACAGCTGGTTTTTTGACCAGCATTATTATGTCGGTCTGGCTGACGACATGGACCTCGGTGTAAAGTATACGACGTCCATCAACAATGTGACATGGGACTTCGCTTACTATATATCCAGCGAAGGCAGTTGGCGGGGCACGAGCCGGGACAGCGCCCGCTACAGCTATGACGTGGTGCGCTGGAATGTCGCCGTCAATGAGGACGGAACGATTGATTTCGACGCACCGACAAATGGTTTCCGGGAAAGCCACCAAGTGAACATCCGCGGTATTGCCTCGCTGGAGGATCTTGTTATTCCGTCGGAGTTCGGCGGTTCCATCCAATACGGTCGTCTCAGGGGTTATGAGACGGATAGCGGCGACATGTATGCGGCATCGCTGCACATGCGCAACTTCTTCGACGGCGGTTTCACTCTCGGAACCCAGATCACTTACTACGAATACGACATCAGCGCGGACAATCCGTGGGGAACCGACGAGTTGATTCCCATGGGCGCCTATGATTTCGCATGGCCCGTGGCCACGCGCGCATGGATTCCATCCGTGGCGCTGAGCTATTTTCATGAGGCGACGAACATCGATTGGCTCGATTCCGTGACGCCCTACATCGAATACAGCAGCATCATGAAGCGTGCGGATGGTTTCAACGACAGCGAGATGCTGATCATTGGTGCGGCTTGGGCCCGTGGCGGGTGGTTTATCTACACCGATTTTGCCTATTCGAACGGGAATTATTTCGTTGGCGACCGGGGCGATGACTACTCGCGCGTGGACGGCGTGGGTGATTTCGGCATAAACGGAAACGACCGCTGGAATTACCGTTTCAACATCAACTTCGGTTATTACTTCTAGACCGTTTTCGAACGACGGCTCTTTTTCACCGGCGCGGGACGGGATTGTCGCATTGTCCGCCCCGTCCCGCGCCTCCTCTTCTCCCTTACGAACGCAATGAATGTAATTGAAGTCTCCGGACTCTACAAAATTTTCGGTCCGGGCGCGCGCGAGCGAGCGCTTCCACTCGTTCGCAAAGGCAAGTCGAAAGATGAGATCCTTGCCGGGACCGGTTGCACAGTGGGAATTAACGACGCCGCCTTCGCCATCTCGGAAGGAGAAGTTTTTGTCATCATGGGTCTTTCGGGCAGCGGTAAGTCTACCGTAATCCGCTGCCTCAACCGTTTGATTGAGCCAACGGCGGGAGAAGTGAAAGTCGGCGGGATCGACATTGTGAAAATGTCGAAAGCGGAGTTACGCGACCTGCGCCGTAAAAAGTTGAGCATGGTCTTTCAGAATTTTGGTCTATTGCCGCACCGGACGGTGCTCGACAATGTGGCGTTCGGATTGGAGATCGAGGGCGTGGGCGAGAAGGAGCGTTATGAAAAAGCGAACGCCGCGATCGAAAAGGTGGGTCTTTCCGGGTATGCGGAAATGATGACGCAAGAGCTGAGCGGCGGGATGCAACAGCGCGTCGGCCTTGCCCGCGCGCTTGCGGGCGACCCTGAAATCCTTCTCATGGACGAGGCGTTTTCGGCGCTCGACCCGCTCATTCGCGTCCAGCTCCAAGACGAGCTTTTGGAGCTTCAGGCAACGAGCCGGCGAACGGTTGTTTTTATCACGCACGACCTTGATGAAGCCCTCAAGCTGGGTGGACGGATCGCCATCATGAAAGACGGAAAAATCGTCCAGACGGGCACACCCGAGGAAATCCTCAGTAAACCAGCGAACGATTATGTGCGGGCTTTTGTCGAAAACGTCGACCGCTCAAAGGTAATCACCGCTGGCGCGGTGGCGATGAAGACGGAGGTGGCCTACCGTCAGTCCGGCCCGCACCAATGCGTGCGGGTAATGCGGCAAAAGGGACATTCGTCACTTATTGTTGTCACACGTGAGCGAAAGTTCGCCGGGCATATCAGCATTGACGACGCAGTCGCGCTTTCACGCAAGATACCGGAAAAGGAGGACGATCTTGAGCACCGCAACATCCGCTCCATTATCCGCGATGACATGATGACAGTGACGCCGTCGACGGCGATCGCTGACCTGATTCCCCATGCTTCCGGAAGCGCGCTTCCCATAGCGGTTGTGCGCGAGGATGGACACTTCGAGGGAATTGTCACACGAGCAGCCATTCTTTCCGGGATGGTGCAGGAAAAGGAGGCTTCATGATGCGCATACCCATTGGAGACACGTTCGAAACTTGGGTGCAGTGGCTGCGTGAAACGCTGGGGGCTTTCTTTGACCTTATCAGCGCGGTTCTCAATTTCGCGATCAGCTTTTTGGAGCGCTTCTTTCTTTTGGAGCACAGCGCGGTGTATCCGTCACTTATGTTCGGTGCCTTTACGGGTGTCGTGCTTTTCTTTTTACTGCGGGCGCGGATGGGGCGCGTTTCGGTCATCGCCCTTGCGGCGGGCGGCGGCTTGGCGGTGCTCTCGGTGGAGATTTGGCGCTACACTGCTCTTGAGGCAACGCTGCCAACGGAGGAAGCACAGGAGATTGCGGCGGATTTAACCGCCTTTGCCAACTTGCTTCAAGAGCGTGCGCCGGATGACTACTCCGCCGCGCTGCGTGCCATCGAAGGCTTGCCGCCGGACGCGGCAGCGGCAGTCTCGGCGGACATTAACCGCGCGGAGCGGCTCCTCACGCGTCTGCGCGGCGGACGTTTTGACCGCGCGTCAGGAATTCTTGAGGACGTTCTCGATGCCGGTCGGGAAGCCGGATGGGGCGAGGCTGAAGCTGCGCCTCTGGAAGACGTGGTGTCACGTTACCGGGCGCTGGCTGTGATTGACGAAGGGCGGCGCGTGGCTTCGCGGTTTGATCGCTTCGACGAGCCGCGCCTACGCATCAACGCGCTGAACGAGCGTACCTACCGGCGGCTCACGGAGATGATGGAGGCGGCGGGCGTCCTCGTCGAAGACGATGATGAGGCGGCGTCGCTTCTCGGGAACCTGCAGGAGACCTTTCTCACCCTCAATCCCACCCGTCTCTCGACCTATCCGGCGGTCGCGATGCTGCTCTTTCTCTCCGCCGTGGCGTGGGTTCTCGCCGGTTGGCGGATGGCGGTTTTTTCGGTGATCGGCCTCTCTCTTGTCCTCACGATGGGCCTGTGGGTCGCCACCATGGAGACGCTTGCGCTCGTTCTTTCGGCGACTCTCTTTGCGCTCTTTGTGGGGATTCCGGTGGGTGTTCTCGCGGCCCAGAGCAACGCTGTGGAGAATGGGGTGAAGCCCGTCCTCGATTTCATGCAAACGATGCCGGCTTTTGTTTACCTCATTCCGGCCGTGCTCTTTTTCGGTCTTGGCAAAGTGCCCGGTGCAATGGCCACGGTGATTTTTGCGATGCCGCCGGCCGTGCGACTGACCAATCTTGGCATCCGCGGTGTGCCGAAGGAAGTGGTGGAAGCGGCATGGGCCTTCGGTGCCACACGTTGGCAATTGCTTCTCAAGGCGCAATTGCCTATTGCTCTGCCGACGATTCTCGCGGGAGTGAACCAAACAATTATGCTCGCGCTTTCCATGGTGGTGATCGGTGGAATGATCGGCGCGGGCGGCCTCGGCGAGATCGTTCTGAGCGGAATCACGCAGATGCAGATCGGCCTCGGGTTTGAAAGCGGTCTCGCGGTCGTTATTCTCGCGATTTACCTCGACCGTGTCACCCAAGCGCTTGCCTCCATCCGGAAGAAGCGCTAATGTAATTTTCTTCGTTAACCAACAAAATAGAAAGTAAGTGAAATGAAACATAGCCTCCTAAATATAACGCGCTTCATTGCGGCGGGGGCCATCGTCTCCGCCGGCGCTTTGAGCGCCAACACAATCAAGCTGGCCTACCCAAACTGGGCTGAAGGCATCGCCATCACCCACCTCGCCAAAGTCGTCATCGAAGACGAGCTTGGCTACGATGTCGAAATGACTATGGCCGACCCCGGTGCGATTTACGCCGCCGTGGCCGACGCCAACCAGGATGCGTTCCTTGATGGTTGGCTGCCGCATACGCACGCGCCGTATTGGGAAGAGTTCGGTGACCGCCTCGTCGACATTGGTTCCGTCTTCGGATACGGTATAACGGGTCTCGTTGTCCCTGCGTATGTGGAGATCGACAGCATTGAGGACCTGCCGGATATTCGTGAGGAACTCGATGGACGGATCGTGGGTATCGGCACGGGCGCGGGCATCTTCCGCAACACCAACCGCGCGATCGATGAGTATGGGCTTGATTTTGAGCAGGTCGCCTCGAGCGGACCGGCCATGACGGCGGCCCTCGCCGACGCTGTTGCGGACGAGAAGCCGATTGTCGTCACCGGCTGGAAACCGCACTGGAAGTTCGGCCGGTTTGACCTCAAGGTTTTGGACGATCCCCGGGGTGTCTTCCCGATCGACGGGATAAAGAAGATTGTCCGCAAGGGGTTTGCCGACGATCACCCCCGCGTGAATCAGTTCCTCGTCAATCTCAGCATGACGGAGGATCAGCTCCTT
>SKLD01000136.1 GCA_007123395.1 Opitutales bacterium | reverse complement strand
TGCAGGACACGCCTTGGCTGGTGGGGCTGATCGCGGCCTACATCGACTTGAACGCGGTGCGGGCGGGCTTGGCGGATCTGCCGGAGAACTACCGTTGGTGCGGCTACACGGAGGCGCTGGCGGGAAACGAGACTCTCTGCCGGGCGCTGGCCGCGTGCTTCCCGGCGGCGAAGACCCCCGAAGAAGCCCTCGCACGCTACCGTTTGCTGATGCTCGGGAAGGGAGCGGGGGCGAAGGGCGACGGCACGGGTGCGCGGATCGATCCGGAGGCGCTGCTGGAAGCGGTCAAGAACGGCGGGGAGTTGCAGCCGCACGAGCTGCTGCGACTGCGCGCGCGCTTTCTCACGGAGGGCCGTGCGCTGGGAACGCGCGATTGGCTGGAGGAGGGAGAAGGCGCGGGGATTCTTGCCATGCTGAAGCGTCCGCCGCCTTGTCGTCCGGTTGATTTTCTCGACAATGTGGATCTGGCGGTGGCGCGCTCACGGACGGGGTATTGTGCTCTTGAGGACCCGCGCAGCTGACTATCCGTCGCCGCTGTTGCAGCAGATCGACCTAATTCCGAAAAAGTAGAACGAAGTATCGTCCGCGGATTGACATGCCGGGTGAGAAATTCATGTTTTAAGTGTCTGCATGGAACCCCCGGCGAGCAATGGGGCTGATGCAGGGTTCGGACCGGAGTTCTTTAGCGGCGGACATATTTGATTGGGACGTAAGCGAAGTCGGGAGTGTGCCAGGTGTCCGATTCTATCAGTTTCCGAGAGGTTTTCTGATGGTGGAATTTCTGAAGCTACGAAGATTGTACCGCAGCCCCCGGAGTTCAGCAACGGCGGAGAGTTTCAAGGATTGGTGCGTAGCCCTCTTTGAAACTGGCGTAATCCGGGCGCCATCCTGTCGAGGTGCGGAAGGCGGAAGCATCGATGAGGCGGTGGGGCGGAGCGCCGCCGGGCCCAAGGCGGCGAAGCGTGCGCGGGCTTTGCCGTGAGGGATCGAAGAGCGGTGGCGGCATTTTCAGACGGGCGGCGAGCCATGCCGTGATCTCTGCCTTTGTCGCGGCGTGTCCGTCGGAGACATTAAAGGTATGCGCGCCCTTCGGCAGGCCGGCGGCGTGGGCCGCGAATACGGCGGCGACCGCATCGTCGCGGTGGATGAGGTTGAGGTAGAAGTCGCCCGTTCCCTCGAACTCCGTCGTTCCTGCGGCAAGGCGGTCGAGCAGGTAGTGTCGCGCTGGGCCATAGATACCCGCGAGGCGCAAAACAATCCGCCGCTCCGCCGGAACTCCGCGTGCGAGCGCCTCCGCTTCGAGGAGGATCCGCTGTCGTGGCGATGCGGCCTCCGGTATGGCTGCGTCTATCTCCGCCACAGTCTCTCCGTTGGTTTGCGGATACACGCCGGTGCTGGATGTGTAGACAAAGCAGAGCGGCGGTGCGGTCTCCGCCCACGCGCTGATGGAGCGCATACCATCTATGTAGGCGCGGTGGTAATCGCCGGGAGTGCCTCCCCCGCCGCTCACGCAGTTCACGGCGAGATCGACCTCCGCCGGGATGCGCCCGTACCACGCCTCTGTCGTAACATCGGCGGCCACCGCGGCAACGCGCGGGTTTCCGGCGAAGTGCGCCATGCGTTCTGGATTCCGGGAAACAATAGTCACTTCCCATCCTTTGGACAACGCTTTCTCGACGATCGAAGAACCGATGTAGCCGCAACCAAAGACGAGGAGACGCGGGGTCGTGGAGGTGCCGCTACTCATGGCGCGAGGCGGTCGCGGGTCCAATTACCGTCCGCGCCGCGCATGTAGAGAAAACGGTCGTGCAGACGGTTCTGCCGTCCCTGCCAGAACTCAAAAGACTCCGGCACGACGCGGTAGCCGCCCCAATAGGAGGGGAGGGGCACTTCGCCGCCGCGGAACTTCCGCTTCATTTCATCGAGCTTGGCTTCGAGCAGCGAGCGCGATTTGATGACCCGGCTCTGCGGCGAACTCCAAGCCCCGAGGCGGCTGCCGAACGGGCGCGTGACAAAATACTTCAGTGATTCCGCCGTGGAGATACGTTCTGCTCGTCCGTTTACACTTACCTGACGTTCGAGACCGAGCCAGAGGAAGAGGAGGGAGACCTGTGGATTGCCTTCAATATGCTTCGCCTTACGGCTTTCAAAGTTGCTATAGAAAACGAGGCCGCGCGCGTCCATTTGCTTGAGCAGCACCGTGCGCGTGAAGGGACGTCCACCTGCGTCCGCCGTTGCAAGAACCATGGCATTTGGTTCGAGAATGCCTGCTTCCGCCGCCGTTCGGATCCAATCTTCGAAGAGCGGCAAGGGCGAGTCCGGCATCATTCCGTCGTCGAGCCCGGTTTTTGTGTATTCCCTGCGTAAATCAGCCAGTTCCATGCTGAAAACATGGCCCCGTTTAGCCTTTCGTCAATGTGGACCGCAGGAATCGACCTCACGCTCCGATTCCGGTGACCCAACTGATGACGCGAGGTCGGGTTTTCAAAGCTCGGCCTGCCGCATCTTGCGCAGGACAGACGGGCCGTAAATCTCTTTGAGAACGCGTTTGCGGTGGGCGACGGCGAGCCGGAAAGCCTTTTTCTCGCCGTATTTCCGAATGGAGTAGGAGGTGCATTTCTGTACGCCGGGTTCCGGGCGCCAGCTGACGGAATAGCATTCGTTGAGGGTGCCGTTGGCCCCCTTTTTCGCCGTGCGGCAGACACCGAGCACCCCCGTGGTGTTGCGTGAATCGCGGAAGACGATGCGGCGAGCGCGCGGCTTCTGCGGGATTTTGGCGAGATCGCCGTGGAGTTGGTCGCGGTATTCGCGTGCCTGCGCCAAGGCTTTGCGTTTGCCTCCGCACTTCAGGTCGCTGAAGAGCCGCGAGTATGTCTTACCGTTGCGGTAACCGCGCACAAACCAGCCGTGGGTGGAACCGGAGTCGATCCGGCTGATTCCTTTGTCTTTCTTCGTTCTTGGCATCGTTCATCCCTCGTTTTGCGGCATGCGGCGTTGTCGACGGGACGATTCGGAAAGTGTCGGCACGGCCCCAGCCGGTTTCAGCAAAGCATCCAATCGTTAAAAGTCTAACAAGGTTTTAACGAATTCTCAGGAACGTGCAAAGGAAAAATACGTATTTCTCCCGGGACGCTCCGTTTGGCCGCAAATGCGATTCCGGATGCGTCGCCGGCTCGCCGGAAAAAGAGGCTCTCAGGCTGTTCAGAGGTCGGATGCCTGCAAGTGATCGAACCGATCGGCGAGCGCCCCGAGAAAGGCCGACGGGTTTTCGAGGTGGGCGCAGTGTCCCGTGCCGGGGATGACGGCGAGGGTTAGCGCGGGGCAGCGACGGCGCATCTCGCGGGCGATGCCGAGGAATTTGGTGTCGTGTTCCCCGACAAACAGGGTGGTCGGCACGGAGAGAGCGGGCAAGTGGCACCAAAGTGAGGGCATGGCCCCAGTCCCGAGCCCGCGGAGGCTGTGCGCAAGTTCGGCGGGATCGAGCCGCCGCCGGCGTGCTTTCATGGGTTCGAGCCACGACGCGCGGATGTTGTCTTGGGTTTGGATGATGGGGCGGCCCTCCCAGTGCGGCGCAAACCATGCAATGCCGTTGCGCTCGATGCGCTCGGCGAGGAGTAGGTCGTTGGCGTGGCGTTCTTCGCGGTGCCGGGCCGTTTCAATGCCGGGGGAGGCACCGATGAGGTAAAGCCGGTCGACTGCGCCGGGGTGGTGGATGGCGAAGTGCAGGGCGAGCCGCCCGCCCATGGAGTAGCCTAGCAAGCGGCGCGGCCCCGGCGGCAGACGCGCAAGAGCCTCTGCGATGAGGGCGTCGACGGCCTCGAAAGTATACCCGCGCTCCGCGTCATCGACGCGGCATGTGCCGTGTCCCGGCAAGTCGGGGGCGAGCCATGTCATGCCCGAAGCCGCGCCTGCCGCCGCAAGGGGCGCGAAATCCGTGCCGTCGCCGGAGAAACCGTGCAAAGCCAATATGCCCCCCTTGCCGCCCGGCCCCGGGGTTGCGCCGAAGTGGTGCAGAACGGTGCTTATCCCGAAGGCGGGCAGGCGGCATTGCTCGATCCCGGCGGCCTGCGCGGATGTGTCAGCTTGGCCGCATGCCGCGGGCGAAGAGGGCACGTGCTTCGACATTGTCCCAATTCACGACTTTCCAGAAGTTATCCACGTATTCCGCGCGACGGTTTTGGTAGCGCAGGTAGTAGGCGTGCTCCCACACGTCGATGGCGAGGACGGGAAACACCCCCCACTGTGTGTGGTTCTGGTGTTTCTCTGCTTGCATGATGATGAAGCGGTCTCCCACCGGCTGGTAGCCGAGGATCGCCCATCCGCTGCCTTCGACCGTCCGCGCGGCGGCTGAGAAGTGCCGCTTCATGGCCTCGAGTCCGCCAAAGTGACGGCGCATGAGCGAGCGCAAGGCGGAAGAAGGGCGAGTCGTGCCCGCCGGGGCCATGTTTTTGAAAAAGACAAGATGGAGCATGAAACCGGCGCCGTGGAAGGCCAATTGGTTCTGCCAATACTGCACTTTGGCGAAGTCATCTCCGGCGCGCGCCGTTTCCAGTTCCTTCAGTGCGTTGTTGAGACCGACACGGTAGGATTCCGTGTGAATGCTATGGTGCAGTTCCATCGTCTTCGCGTCGATGGCATCCTCAAGGGCGTCGTACGGATAATCGAGTTCGAAGAGACCGTAAGCGCCGTCCTCTTTCGGAACGGCAAACGGATCGAACCCGCCGCCCTCCGCGCCGTGGGAACCGGCGGAAGCCGTCGGTGCGCCAAAAGCTCCTAGTCCCCATGCCGCGAGCGCCGCCGCGCCGCCGCCGAGGAAAGCCCGCCGTGCCGGATCGGCAGGAGGGCTGGTTGTGGCAGATGACGCAGGGCTTGATGTTTGTTGGGATGTTTCGTCTGTGTGATTCATCGTTATGGGTGGATAAGTTAAGAGACGATGTGGAAAATAACCTTCCTCGTGGATTCGTCAACCCGTGGATTCATCAACTCGTGCCAATGGGCGTATGGGACTCCGCGAATGATTGACGCACGCGCCCTCGTCGGGGTTAGTCGGAACCATGCGAACTGGGGCGAAATCAGCTTTGCCGCTTGCGTTCTCCACACGGGCGGACTGGGAGGCGCTGGCCTTGCGGTATTGGGCGGCGGCGCGTCCGCACCTCGCGGCGCGCCCGGGGCGTTGGGCAATGGCCTATCATCCGGCCGGGTATAGCCTCGACGGCGCGGAGATGGAGGGGTGGTCGCGGCATCTGTGGGCCTTGGTTCCACTGCTTGTGGGCGGCAGCCGGTTCGCCGATGCGGAGCAGCTCACCGAAGGGCTCGCCGCCGGCGTGGATCCGGAGCGCCCGAGCTACTGGGGGCGTTTCGGTGACTACGACCAGCGCATGGTGGAGTGCGCCGTCATTGGCGCGGCCCTGCGCATGTGTCCGGAGGTTTTCTGGGAACCGCTGCCGGAGCGCTCCCGGCAGCAGGTCGCGGACTTTCTCAACCAGATCAACCAACATGAACCGGTGAACAACAATTGGTTGTTTTTCCGTGTGCTGGTGAACTGCGGACTGCGGCATGTCGGCGTGCCGGTCGATGAAGGGCTCCAGTCAGCCACGCTCGACAGAATCGAATCGTTCGTTGTGGAGGGGACACCGTGGCACTCGGACGGACCCGCGGGCCGGATGGACTACTACAACCCGACCGGTTTTCACTTTTACGGATTGCTTTACAGCATGTGGGAAGGGGAGCGCGATCCGGAGCGGGCGGCGCGTCTGCGGGAGCGCGCGTTTGCCTTCGCGCCGGTTTTTCTGCGCTGGTTTGACCGGCACGGGGCGGCGATTCCCTATGGGCGCAGTCTCACTTACCGCTTTGCGCAGGGTGCCTTCTGGTCGGCCCTCGCGTGGGCCGGGGACGGACCGTATTCACATGGGCAACTAAAGGGGTTGCTCGGCCGCCACATGCGTTGGTGGCAGGAGAGACCCATCCATTTGCCCGGAGGCACGCTCTCCCGCGGCTACGGCTACCCGCAGGATGCGATGACGGAGACCTACAACGCGGTGGGCTCGCCCGGATGGGGTTTCAAAGTGTTTTGGGCGCTCGCTTTGCCGGAAGGCCATCCTTTCTGGTCGGCGGCGGAGGAACCGCTGCCGGAGGACGCCGTGCCTGCCGCGCAACCGGCCGCGCGCATGCTCTTTTCACGGGACCGCGGAAAAAACCACGCCGTCGCGGTGTGCGCCGGGCAAGCGCCGGGCCGCGCCGCGTGGATGCGCCACTTCGAAGAGAAATACGCGAAGTTCGCGTATTCGAGCCAGCTCGCCTTTTCCGTGCCGGTGGCGCGCGGCGATTGGACGAATCTCGCCCCGGACAGCACTTTGCTCATGCGGTGCGCGGGCGGTGGGTGGATTGTGCGCGGCGTGACGACGGATTTCACCCATGGAGACGATTGGGTGCGCTCAACATGGTCGATCGACGAACGCAACCGGATTGAGACCACCTTGTTTTTGCGAACCGGCACGCAGACGCGGCACCACGTCTTTCAGCTTGAAGACGAGTGGGAAGTCATCGAGGGGGGCTTTGCCGTGCCTCTTACGGGCGGCGCGGTGCCCGCCGGCGAGTCCGGCGAGAGCGATGGCGCGCGCACGCTTTCCGTCCACGGGGGCGATTGGTGCAGCCGTCTTGTCATCGGGGAGGGCGCAGGATTACTGGAAGCAGCCGCCCTTGGACCCGGATCGCACCTCCTTTTCCCCCTCGCGCAGCTTCCCGTCCGCCGCGCCACGCTGGGGCCGGGCCGGCACGAGTGGACAACCGTCGTGGAAGCAGAGTATCGGAAAGGCAACTGAAGCTTACGTGGCGCAGGTTGTGAGGTGATTCAGGAATGTGGCGGGGTACGCCGCACCTTCCTCCTTGCACGCTTCAAAGGGCGGGCCGGACGCGGGATCGAAGCGCGCTCAAAGTAGTCAAGCTTCGCTTTCCACGCACCGCCGCGGGTCGGATACCCATTTCGATTGACTCTCTTGGCTGATTTTGGTTTGAATCGTTTCACACCCCTTACGGCAGTGAAGTACCTACTCCGGTTTTGTCTGCTTTTCGTGGCGACCCTCCCAGCGGTCGATGGTCAAACGGTGAACAGCGTTTCCGTTTTGAATCACAGCGGCGCGGAGAGTTTTTTGATCGCATCCGACCGGGATAACCCGGAGGCCGGTTACAATCGCGATACGATTCACGCGCAGGCCAACGTCTTTTATCCCTCCGATATCAACCAAGAATACGAGCTTCGCTTCACTCTCCGCGACGAGGCGGGACAAGCGGTTCCTCTGCGCAACGAGCACGGTGCCGTGACGAACTACATACCCGTGACGGTGTGGACCGGATTCAACGCCGTGACGCGTAGCGACGAAGCGCATCTGCGGCCTGCCGGGCGGCTTGATTTCCGCGAGGCTTATGCGGCGAGGGTGGAGGTTTACTACTGGTCGTTCATCAGTGCGCGTTGGTATAAGGCAACGGAGGCAGATGAGCCTTCGTTCAGGGCCTATTACCACTTCACGAACCTATCGAGCAAGGATCCCGCGCTCAACGTCATCGCGCGGCTCAACGAAATCGCTTTTTCACGCATCGACGTGATCAACACCGTGCCCGGTCGCGATCGCTTGGCGACGACGGCGAATATCACCTTGATGCGCTATGACGGGTTTGACGAGCCGACACCTCCCTCCGACTCGGTGACCGTGCATGTGGACTACGAGATGCGGGAAAGCGGGAGCAACCGCTTGGTGGCTTTCGCTTCCGCGCGCCACACCTTTGCGCGGAGTGTTTCGGGCTGGACATCGCGCCACGGGGTGCGCCGCCCAGTGGACAACCGCTTCACGCGCTCGGTCTCGTTGCAGTTGGCTCCCGGGGAGCAACTCGATCCGGTCAACCGGCACTACGAACTCAGTGCGCGGATTTCCCATGTGGACGAACCCGGAACAGCCCCCGTTATCGGCAACAGCCTCGTGCATGCGCCGCAGCGTTTGTTGCACTTCAACGGAACGCTGCGGTTCGGGAGCATCGAGACGACCTTCACGCGGGTCGCCAATGAACCTACCGTGCTTGCGGTGGAGACCGACCATGTTGTGACCTCGCTGGCGGTGAGCGAATTGAGCGGCCGCATCGGGGGCTCGGATTCTCATCGCTACGGTGATGGTTCGGCCCTCGACGTGCGTCTGCGCGCCAATGGCGACGCGGAACTCGCGACGGGTATGGTCCTTGTCGATGCTCCTGAGCCGGACCGGGACTCCATCGGCGGCATCACCTACGACCGGACCATCAGCGTCCTCGACTCCGGTGGATTACATGCCGCGATCACCTCCTATCTGCCCGGGGGTGCCGGATGGAATCCGAACCGCAATGTATCCATCCTCTTCCCGATGATTGGATTTGAAATGGTGGCCATGGGGCAGGATCTCTCGCCGCAGGCTTCGTCACTCGTCTGGGCACCCGTCCATCCCGTTTACTTCACGGTTGAGAATATGCCGCTTTGGCTGCGCGTGCCGGAGATTGTGTGGGATGTTTCCGCCGGCACCTTCGAGATGCTTCCGGATGAGGTTCTTTTTGTGCGGACGCCGTATCTCGACCGGTTGGAGGCATCGGCGGGTGATCTTTCCAATTCGGACGGTGCCCTGAAGCGCTCAAACGATCATTACCTGCGGGCCATCGCGGAGGCGCCGGGGCCTGTTGTTGTCCGTCCCGGAGCCGTCGGGGAAGCTCACTTGGAGGCTGTCTTCCCGATTGTCTCCGGGTCGTCCGTGACGCATTTTCCCTATGATGTCGGATTGGCATGGACCGGCGGGACAGCCGCCTTCGCGGACGGTCTTTTCGATACGGCGGGAAGTGCATTGGACGGTATTTCGGGCATTACCGTTGCCTACGAGCAGGGATGTACCGGCGACGATTGCGGCGAGGGTGCCAATCTTTCCGCAATACAACTTTTTCCGGAGGCCGGGGAGCTTCGGTTCACTCCGCACGGGGGATTGCATGCGCGTGCTTCACCTGAAACCACGGATCTTCTTGCCTGGGGATACATGGCGTCGGGAGAACACGCGCACAGGATCGAGAATCCTTTCGCGGAGGCCCGCTTCTACATTCCCGGCTATTTCCTCGGTGAAGCGGAAGGGGGAACGCTGGGCGCGGGAACGCCTCCCGTGATCCTTCTTTCCGGTCTTTCGCCGGATGATTCAATGGCCCTTCAGTTGCCCGGCACGCAGGCCTATCTCGCGGGAGCGGGCGATTACGCGGGAGCGAATTTCCGCTTGGATGACGGGGATATTGTCTTCGGGCGCAGCCGCTTGAGCGGATTCGATACGGGCATCTACCCATTGACGGAGCGCTCCAAGTATTACGCAAGGCACTCGGGGATCACAGGAATCCATGCTCCCGAGGCC
>SKLD01000498.1 GCA_007123395.1 Opitutales bacterium | reverse complement strand
TGGTGCGGCTTCAGAAGGTCCATTCGATGCCGGCGCGGAGGCTGCGGCCGGGGAGGGGGGCGATGTCTTTGAGGAAGGAGGGGTGGTGTCGAGCTTCGCGGTTGAGGAGGTTTTCGCCACGGAGGGTGAGGTGGAGGCGGGAGCCGCGGGCGTCGAGCGGCAGGCGCAGTCCGGCGTTGAGGAGGGTGTAGGCGGGGGTCGGGGCTTGGTAGGCGAGGGTGCCGAAGACGGAGTCGGGGACGCGGTTTTGGGCGAAGGCGCGGCGGACTTCGAGGTGGGCGGCGAAGACGCCGGTTTCGGCGGCGAGGCGGAGGGAAGCGCGTGCGGGGGGAATGCGCGGGAGGGGTTGGTCGCGTCCGCGGTCCTGCCCGCGCAGGAGGTCGGCGTCGACTTGGAGGTGGACGGACCGTTCCGCTTCGCTCCAGAGCGTAAACCGGGCGATGCCCTCGAGGCCGTGGAAGCGTGCGGGGCTCTGCACGTGGCGGTAGGCGACGAGGCCTTCTATTTCGAAGCCTTGGTTGCGGAGGTAGATAAAGCCGTCGAAGTCGCGGACAAAAGCGTTGGCCTGGAGGAAGAGGCGCTCGCCCTCGTAGCGGGCGACGGCTTCGACGCTGCGGACCCGCTCATGCCGTAGGGCGGGGTCGGGGATGCGGTAGATGCCGGTGGCTTCGTGCGGGGCCTCGATGAAGAGTTCCTCACTGGCGGGGCTGCGGCGGGCTTCGGCGAGGTGCAGGCTCAACTCGAGCGCGGGGGTGAGGTGGAGGCGCAGCCCGGCGGCGGTGCTGAGGGTGGCGAACCGGCGCGAGCGGAGGTTGTCGGGGAAGCCTTCGGGCGGGTCGCGCCGCTCGGCGTGGCGGAGGCCGAGGTGTGCCCCGGCTTCGGCAATCCAGCGTCCGCCGAACGGTTGCTCGCCGAGAGCGAAGAGGGCACCGCCATGGTCGCGGCTGGTGAGGGTGTCCTCGAAGGGGCGACCGAGGAAGTAGCTCGTGTTGCGGTTGCGGTAGTCGGCGCGGAAGGCGGAGAGCCCGCCGGAGAGCAGGCCGCCGGTCCGCGCGGTGTGCAGCACTTCGCCCCGCGCCTCCGCCTCGGTGCGCCGGAAGCTGTTGGTGAGAAACGCTCCCTCGCGTTCGTCTTGGCGAAAGCGGGAGAGGCGCGCGCGGGTGTCGAGGGTTGTCCCGTCGCCGCACGCGGGGCGGCGGGCGGTGGCGAGAAAGCGGAAGTTTTCGAGGTCGATGCGGACGGGGTCGAAGGGGCTTGGCGCGGTCTCGCCGGGTTCGGAGAAAGGGTTGCCGTGGGCATGGCCGTCGATGGGCACGCCGTACTCGGTGAGGTAGGCATTGAGGGCGGCGCCGATTTCCCAGCCGCGCGCGGGGACGAGCTTGCCGAGGCCAGCGGACCGCGTGCGCAGGCCGGTGTTGGGCACGCGGCCCTCCGGGTTGGGGGCGGGGGCGGGCACTGTCGGCGGTAGGCGGATGCGATTGGCCTCGTGGTAAGTATCGGTGCGGGCGCGGCCGGGGATTTTGTAGTCGCCGGCCTCGCGGTAGAGCGCCTGTGCCCGCAGAAGCCAGGTTCCCGCCGCGGCGGTGTGTTCGAGGGCGGCGAGGCGGCCGTTGTTGACCGTCTCGGCGTGTGCGAGCAAGCGGGTGCTCGGTTCGTCGTCCGGGTGCGGAATCCGGCCGCCGTCGACATCGACCGCGCCGCCGATGGCCGCGCCGCCGAATCGCAGGGCGGGGGTTCCCTTGTAGACGGTTACCCGGCGCATGAAGACGGGATCCATGGCGACGGCGTGATCGGGGCTGGTGTCGGAGACGTCGCCCGTGCCGAGGCGGTTTTCGAAGACGCCCACGCGGTAGCCGTCGAGTCCGCGGACGACAGGGCGGCTTGCGGCGGGGGAGTAAAAGCTGGCCGTCACGCCGGGCTCCCACGCGAGAAGGTCGGCGAGGGCGGGTGAGAGGCGTTCGGCGAGTTCATCGCCCTCGATGTCGCGGGTGAGGCCGAGGGCGAGCGCTTGGCGCGGAGCGGCTTCGGCGCGGGCGCGGGCCTCGAGTGGGTCCAGCTCGTGGATGGCGTCGTCGGCTGTTTCATCGGCGGCGGCGGCGAGACACAGGCACAGGGAGAGAAGGCCGCCGAGACGGCGGACGAGGGCTGTCGGGCGGACTGCGGGCGGCGCGGGCGCGGCTGTTTTATTGCAAATCACTTGCAAAAGAGAAGAAGGAGCTCACGCTCGTTTTCGATGTTCCGGGTGTCAATGCAGCAATCCTATGGCACGGCGGCGGCCCTCCTTGCTCTGGCGTGGGCCGACGCGGCGTCCGGCTACGAGGTGCTCCGGGCAGGCCACTACGACCTCGGTGCGCACTACGATCCGGATACGGGCTGGTACAGCTATGTTTGGGACTTCGACGACCAGCGGGCGCTTCCGGCGGAGAGCACCGTTCTGTGGGTGGGGCCGGAATACCGGCGTGAGATCACCTCGGCGCAATTCGGTGCCCTCGCCGATCCCGGCGAGACGGTATGGGTGCTGCCGGACACGCTGCCCTCCCATCTCACTTGGGACGATTTCCTATACCTCGGCCTCGGGACGCAGCGGCAGGAACCGGGCGTCTTCCTCGGCGGGGTCGGCGGGGTCAACGGGCGCGGCGAGAAAGCGATGCGCTTGGTTTCTGTGGAAGGCACCGGTCCGGAGCGCGGCGGCCACTTCGCGATGTGGTATACGGAGGGCTTGGAGCAACTGACTTGGATCTTCACGACGCGCGACGGCATCGGGGACGACGACCGGTTTGAAGGGCTGCGTGCCGGTTTTCATGGTCACTACAATACCGCCTTTACGCAGCCCGGCCGCTACGAGGTGACGGTGGAGTTCTACGGGGAACTGCGCGCGGCGCACGGCGGCGGCACGACGACGCACCAAGTGACGTGGACGTTTTATGTGAGCGACGGGCGAATGGACTGGGCGCACGCGTTCGAGGCGGGCGACGGATGGTATTATTCGCCCGCCTTCGGGTGGATGTATCCGGTGGACGGGAAATGGGTTTACAGCCCCGTCGCCGGCTTCCGCTACGTGCATGCGGCGGAGGCGGACGGTGCCTACTTGTATGATCTGCGGTGGGATTCTTGGGTTTTTCAGTCCGCCGCGTTGCACCCATGGGCTTATGACGCCGAAGCCGGCTGGGTGGCGGACGGCGGCGCGGACGGTCGCTGGCGTTTCGTCCCGGACAACGGCTGGCAGTGGCAAGAGGCTCCCTGACCCGGAGTCCGCCCGTCCCTCCGCGCGCCTGCCCGGCGCGAAGATAAGCGCACTTGGCGCTTGAAACGTCTGGGGAATCGAATCTTCTCATCAACCTCATGGCAATCGAACCCGAAACACGTAACCAAATCGAAGAAATCGCGAAGCGCGCCGGATACCTCTGGAGGTATCTTTGACGTCCCGGCCAAGCAGAAAGAGATCGCCGCGCTCGAGGAGCGCATGGGCACGCCCGGATTCTGGGACAAGGCGGATGCCGCGCAGGCCACGGCCACGAAGCTGAGCCAGCTCAAGGGAGTCGTTGGTCCGGTGGTGGAGTTCAACGCCAAGCTGGACGACGTGAAGACCCTCCTCGAACTCGTCGACGACGCCGACGCGGACGAAGCCGAAGCCTATACGGCGGAGATCGTCGACACGGTGAAGGACCTGCGCGCGCGCCTCGACAAGCTGGAGCTGCAGAGCTTTCTCAGCGGCAAAATGGACGGCAACAACGCCATCCTCAGCATCAACGCGGGGGCGGGTGGCACGGAGTCCTGCGACTGGGCGGACATGCTCCTGCGCATGTACACGCGCTGGGCGGAGTCCAACGGCTATGAAGTGGAGGTGCAGGACATCGCGCCCGGCGACGAGGCGGGCATCTCCAGCGCGACCATCCGCATCCTC
Source organism: Opitutales bacterium (assembly GCA_007123395.1). Lineage (GTDB taxonomy): Bacteria > Verrucomicrobiota > Verrucomicrobiia > Opitutales > Oceanipulchritudinaceae > SLLG01. The sequence continues at coordinate 5,518 of SKLD01000498.1, read as the reverse complement.
GGCCCCAACGCCTACGGTTTCGCCAAGGCCGAGCGCGGCGTGCACCGGCTTGTGCGCATCAGCCCCTTCGACTCCAACGCGCGCCGCCACACCTCGTTCAGCGCCGTCGACGTCATCGCCGAGGTCGACGACGACGTCGAAGTGGAGATCAACGAGAAGGACCTGCGCGTCGACACCTACCGCTCGTCAGGCAAAGGCGGCCAGCACGTCAACAAGACCGACTCCGCCGTGCGCCTCACGCACTTGCCCACGGGCATCGTCGTGGCCTGCCAGAAAGAGCGTTCCCAGCACAAGAACCGCGCCGAGGCCATGCGCGTGCTGAAGAGCCGCATTTACGAAAAGATGGAGGACGAGAAGCGCGCCGAGATGGAGCGCTTCTACGGCGAGAAAGGCGAGATCGGCTGGGGCAACCAGATCCGCTCCTATGTCTTCCAGCCCTATCAGATGGTCAAGGACCTGCGTACGGGCGTGGACACCGGCAACGTCCAAGGCGTCATGGACGGCGACCTCAACCGCTTCATCCATGCGTGGCTGCGCGCCGGATGCCCGCGCACACGCAACAAGGACATCAAGATGGATGACTGACGCCTGCGCCGAGTCCACCGCACCGGAGCTGACCCTCGAAGCCCTGCGCGAAGCCTTCGACCACCATGCCTTGTTTGAAAACAAGACGTGGCGGCTTTCGCCGGAGGCATGGCCGCTGACGGAGGCGGAGGTGCAGACCGTCCGCGACATCGGGCGCGCCTGCCTTGAGTTCCACCGCGCGATGGAGCTGCTCTACACGCGCTCGCGCGAGGGTCGCAACCTTCTGCGCAACCGCAGCCTCGAAACCCCGTGGGTAGCGGAATACCTCGACCGCGGCAAACCCGAGGCAATCCGTCGCCACGCCGCCGCCAAAGCCGTGCGCGGGAGCCACCCCGTCGTCATCCGGCCCGACCTCCTCGTCACCGACCAAGGCTTCGCCCTCACGGAGATCGACTCCGTGCCCGGCGGCATCGGGCTGACCGCCTACCTCAACCGCCTCTACGGCGGACAGGCGGGCATCATCGGCGCGGGCGACGCCATGATCGAGCGTTTCGCCGCCAGCCTCGCCGCCCTGCGCCCGGACAAGCCCGACCCCGCCTTCGGCATCGCCGTCTCGGAGGAAGCCGCCACCTACCGCCCGGAGATGCAGTGGATGGCGCAGGAGTTCTCCGCGCGCGGGCACCGCGCCTACTGCCTCGATCCTGACGAGCTGATGACCCTCGGTGACTCCCTTTGCGCCGATGTCAAAGGCAACCCCGAGGAGATCGACGTGCTCTACCGCTTCTGGGAACTCTTCGACCATCCGAACCTCTCCGTCGCGCCGCACCTCATGGAGTTGCTGGAGGGCGGAGCGCCGTTCGCCGTCACGCCGCCGATGCGGCACTTCCAGGAAGAGAAGCTCGCCCTCGCGCTCTTCCACCACCACCTCCTCGGCGACTTTTGGCGCGAAAACCTGAGCAAGCGCTCCCACCGCCTCCTCAAGCGCATCGTCCCGCGCGGCTGGATCATGGATCCCGTCTCGCTCCCGCCCAACGCCGTGCTCGACGCCCCCCACGTCGGCGGACAGCCCATCTGGCGCTGGGAGCAGCTCATCGACGCCTCGCAGCGCGAGCGCAACCTCATTCTCAAGCTCTCCGGTTTCCACGAAAACGCATGGGGCGCGCGCAGCGTCCTCCTCGGCAGCGACGCCTCCCGCGAGGAATGGGCCGACGGCATCACCGAAGCCATCGAGAGCGCCCCCGACAACCTCTACATCCTGCAGGAATACCGCAAACCGCGCCGCCTGCGCCACCCCGTCTACGCCGAAGACGGCGAACGCCGCCCCATGGAAGGGCGCCTGCGCCTCTGTCCCTACTACTTCGTCGAGGGCGACGAGGCCGAACTCGGCGGCATCCTCGCCACCTTCTGTCCCGCCGACAAAAAGATCATCCACGGCATGCGCGACGCCGCCCTCCTGCCCTGCCGCGTGAGCGACGGGTGAGCGGCGCGGGGTAATCCAAGTAGCTGCCAGACCTCTGATCGGCAGTCCTGTGGCAGCGCCGTGGCCGGGCGGCCATCCTGGTCCCAGGCGCTGCGGCTGGCGCGCGAACGGCGGTCCGGGTGCGCCGCTGACCGTCCGCTCAAAGCGGGCATTCCGTCTCGAGGAAGACGGACTCAAGGCGGAAGAGTCGGGCGGTTTCGTCGGCGAGGGCGCGGACGCCGAAGGTCTCCGTGGCGTAGTGCCCGCAGAGGTAGAGGTTGAGCCCTTCTTCCTCGGCGACGGTGAAGTGTTCCTGCCGTAACTCGCCCGTGACGAGGGTGTCGCAGCCGTTGGCGCGCAGTTCGGGCAGGGCGCTGCGCCCGCTGCCGGTGAGGATGCCGATGTGTTCCAGTTCGTCGCCGCCCTTCTCGATGGCGGTGTAGCCCGCCGGAAAGAGGGCGGCGAGCCGTTCGCGCAGTTCCGCGCGGGTGAGCCCGGCCTTGGCGAGGAGTCCGATGTTGACCCCTTCGTAGGAAACAAATCCGCCGTGCGCCTCGAGCCCGAGGGCTTTGGCGAGAAGGATGTTGTTGCCGATCTCATGGTGGGCGTCGAGCGGCAGGTGGCTGCTGTAGACGGCGAGGTTGTTGTCGAGGGCGAGTTTGAGCTTGCGGCGCAGGGCGCCGGTGAACGGATGCGCCCCGCTCCAGAAGAGCCCGTGGTGGACGATGAGAAAGTCGACCCCGGCGTCGACGGCCTGCCGGAAGGCGGACTCGCCGGCGTCGACCGCTGCCCCGATCTTGGAGACCGTCCCGTCGTTCTCAATCTGCAAGCCGTTTTCCGCTCCCGGAAAGTCCTTCACAAAAGAGCGGCGTGTACGTTCGTCGCAAAAGTCGAGGATGTCGCGCAATTCTGGCATGGCGGAATGATTTGCCACCTTGCCGCCCCGCCTCAACACCAATTCCTGCCTATGGACGAAATCGAACCGAAGCCGGAGCGCGGAGCGGTGTTGGCGTGGCCCGCCGCCGTCGTCTTCGACATGGACGGCACCCTCCTCGACACCGAGCCGATCTCGCTCGCGGCATGGCGGGAGACGGAGGCGGCGACCGGCGTGCGGATACCGGACGGCTTTTATGAGACGATGATCGGGCAGAGCGAGGCGGGCTACCGCGCGCGCCTCGCCGACGTCATGCCGCCGGGATGCGATCTCGACGCCTTCGTGCGCGAAGCCAACGCGCGTTACCGCCGCCGCTTGCACGAGGCACCCGTGCCCCACAAGCGGGGCCTCCTGCCACTCCTCGACTTTCTGCGCGACGCCGGGGTGCCCCTCGCCGTGGCGACCTCCACCCACCGCGCCATGGCGGAAATCAAACTGCGGCACGCCGGTCTCGGCGAGCGTTTCGCCGCCCTCGTGTGCGGCGACGAAGTTCCCGACAGCAAGCCGCACCCGGAAATTTTTGCCCGCGCCGTCGAAGCCCTCGGCGCGGCCCCCGCCCGCTGCCTCGCCGTGGAGGACAGCCCCAACGGCGTCCTTTCCGCCACCGGAGCCGGGATTTCCACCGTTCTCGTGCCCGATATCGCACCGGTGCCCGCGGAAATCCGCGCCCGCGCCGCCGCCGTCTTCCCCGGCCTCGACGCCCTGCGCGAAGCCCTCGAAGTCGCCCGCCGCGGCGGCTGAAGCCGGTCGGCCTGTTGGATGTGCCGGCGGTATCGGGCGCGTGCGCGGGCGGGGACAGCCCCGGCGGTGGCGTGGTGCGGACACGAGGTCCCGCACCTACTGTGGCGCGGTGGATGTATTCCAAGTAGCTGCCAGACCTCCGGTCGGCAGTCCGGTCCCGGCGGATTCGGTTGGAGTTCCGCCTTCAGGCGGTCCCGGCTGCGCGGCTCTCGCACGGGCGGAGGCACATGGAGATTCTGCGTGGCCCCGTCGGGCGATACCTGCGGGACGGTGCATTTGCGTTTTTTTTTGACGCTTAGTCGAATTCGCTTGCGGATTCACGCCGATGCGGCGTTGTGAAGCGCAACCCTGATAAACTGTCATGAAAACTTGGAGACTTCCCCTCTCTTTCGTCGCTGCTCTCTTTTCGCTTTGGCTTTTCTTCGGTCGTGAGACTGGCGATTTCGTCCCGGAACCGCCCGCGCCCGTCGCCGCTTCCGTCGCACTGCGCGCGGAGGTTCCGCCGGCATCGGCTTCGGAGGAGACGATAGTTTCCGCCGGGGCCGTTCATGTTGCGGCGGATGCCGCGGCGTTTGCCGCTTGCGCTTGGGGGGCAATGCCATGGACGGAGACTGTGTGGGCGGACTTCAAGCACCAGGACATTCTCGAGGCGCGGATGGACGGACGGGTGTACCACGCCGTCGCCAACCACCTGCTGGTGACCTTCGCGGACAAGACGGTATCGTCGGCGCCGCTCTGGTCGTGGGCGGCAGAGAGCGGCGACCGGCGCGTCGAAGACTTGGGCGGGGTCCATCTGTTGCGCTGGAGCGGTGCGGCGGGGGCGGACGCGTTTGTCCGGCACCTGAACGATTTGCACGGTGCCCTTGGCCCGTCGGTCCATGTGGAGCCGGACCTCATTGTGCGTTCGGCGGCGGAACCGAATGATCCGCTGTATCCCTCGCAGCACCACCTCCCGGCGATCCATGCGCCGGAGGGGTGGGCGGTGCGCCGGGAGGCGCCGGCGGTTGTCGTGGCCGTGCTCGACAGCGGCATCGCGCGCGACCACCCCGACCTCGTGGAGCGGGTGCGTCCGCGGCCCGGCGAAATCCCGGACACCGGGCAGGACGACGACGGTAACGGATTTATCGACGACGTTTACGGGTGGAACTTCGTCGACGACACCAATGACACTTTCGATTTCGACGGTCACGGCACGATGATGGCCGGGATCATCGGGGCGCACGGGAACAACGCGATCGGGGTCACCGGGGTGGCGTGGGATGTCACGCTGATGCCCGTGAGTATCCTCGACGGGTTGGGCCGGGGGACGACGAGCGACGAAATCCGCGCCATCAACTACATCCTCGGCTCGGAGGTGCATATCGTCAACGCGAGCTACGGCGGGCCGGGCTTGATCGAGGCGAGCCGGTCGCGGCACGCCGCCCTCCGCGACGCGGGCGTCTGGCTCGTCGCGGCGGCGGGCAACGAAAGCGCGGACATCGACCGCTATCCGGTCTATCCGGCGGCGCACGGTTTTGCGAACATCATTGCGGTGGCCGCCGCCGACAAGGAGCGCCGCCCGGCGGAGTTTTCCAACAAGGGCTTGGAGACCGTCGATCTCCATGCGCCGGGCACCGGCATTTGGACGACGACGAATACCGGCGACTACGCCGCGCGCTCGGGCACCTCGCAGGCCGCCGCCGTCGTTTCCGGAGCGCTCGCCCTCGTCCTCGCGGAGTATCCGCAGGCGGAGCACGCGGAAATCCGTTCGCGCATCATCGACCGCGCGCGGCATGCCGCGGCACTTTCCGGAAAGTCGGTCTCGGGCGCGATGCTCGACCTCGGGCATGCCATGGCACCGGGGGAGGGCCGCCTGCCCC
>SKLD01000405.1 GCA_007123395.1 Opitutales bacterium | reverse complement strand
GTGAAGGTATCGCCGTGCGCCGCGACGAGTTCCTCGCGCATCGTCACAAAAACATCCACCGGCAAGGCGCAGCGGCGCCCCAGCGCGGTGTCGAAGATATCCAGCGAGAGAACGTCCGCCCCGCGGAGCAAGCGGGAGAAGTCGCTCATTTCTTCTTTTTCGGAAAGAGGCGGAAGCGGCCCTTCTTGATCTCTTCCTTCACCTCCCAACCGAGATCCCATAGCATGGGCGCGGTGTTGGCGATGGCTCCAACACCGGTGCGGCCCGCTTCGATGTCTTTGCGCAGCCACTCGTTACGCAGGAGGTTGTCGTAGAACTCGTGGAGGTGTGCCTTGGCGTTGACCGAGCTGGAGTAGTCGCCCGTGCCGTCGTCCTCGCGGTTGTGGTAGTAAGCGAGCTTCTCGGCAATCACCCCGATCTCGTAGCGGGCGAGGAAGCGCACGTTGAAATCCCAGTCGCCGAGGACCGGGAGATCCTCGCGGAACGCGCCCACTTCGTGGCACGCCTGGCGGTCAAAGACAAAGGCGATCGGCGCGAAGACGTTCTCCGCGAGCATGCGGCGCAGGCTGATGGTCTTGAGCCAGTCGTTGTAAGGGTAGGTGCGCACCTGGGTGACGGTCCCGCCCTCAATGCGTTCGATGATTCGCTCCGTGTGGGTGACGACCGCCCGCACGGAGGAGTGCGGCGGATTATCGAGGTAGGTAACAGTCTTCCGGAAAAACTCGGGGTGCAGGCTGTCGTCGTCGTCGTGGATCATGGCGTAGCGCGTGTCGAGCGCGTTGAGTCCGACGTTCGAAGCCGCTTCCATGCCGAGCGAGCTGCCGTTGTCGATCTGGCGGATGCGCTCCCGGTGTTTGGCGTCGACCGACGCGACGATTTCACGCACCGGCGCGGGGTCGCCTCCGTCGTTCACAATGACAAGAGACCAGTCCTCAAATGATTGCCGCACAACACTTTCAACGGCACGTTTGAGGAGCAGAGGACGGTTCTTTGTGCGTGTGATGGCTCCGATTTTCGGCATCGGGGGAGGTTTCGGTCCGCCGGTTCCGAAATCAAGGCTTTTCTACCATTTGAACAGCAGGCGCAGCGGGTTCCTCAACTTCTCGTGGATGGAGATCAACTGCGGTGAAACGGAAGCGATCAATCCGATTCCCGGGCGTTTGTTGGAAAGGTCCTCCCGCAACCACTCATTGCGCAGAAAACTGCCGTAAAACTCATGCAACCGGGCCTTGCTCGTCATGGAACTGGCGTAACCTTCATCGCTGCGCTGATCCCGGTCGTGGTAGTAGGCGAGGACTCCCGGAATGACCCCGATCTCGTATCGCTGCAAAAAGCGGACGTTGTACTCCCAGTCGCCGAGGACGGGCAGATCCTCGCGGAAGCCGCCCAACTCCTCACACGCCTCGCGGCTGAAAACGAAAGCGATGGGCGCGAACACGTTGCCTGCCAGCATACGCCGCAGCTCGACCGTGCGCAGTTCGCGGTTGTAGCGGAATCGCTTCAACTCCCGAACCGTTTCCCCGCGGACGCGTTCGATGACCCGCTCGGTTCCGGTGACAACACCGCGCACCCGCGGGTGCGGCGGATTGTCCAGGTAGGCCGCGGTCTGTCGGCAGAAGTCAGGGTGCAACGAGTCATCGTCGTCATGAATGAGAACATAATCGGTTTGCAGGCGCGCCAAGCCGACGTTTGAAGCCGCCTCCATGCCCTTGGATTCGGTGTGGTGCACCACTTGGATCTTCTCCCGGCAGGACTGCGGCAGTTCCGCGATCAATTGATCCACCGGGCCGGCCGCGCCGCCATCGTTGACAACCACCAGCTTCCAGTTGGCAAACGATTGTTTGACAACGCTTTGCAGTGCCCTGCGCAGTAGCGTCGGGCGATTCTTGGTGCGGGTGATGATTCCGATGGAGGACATTTTGAGGCTAACTTGCCGCTGAAGCGATGCGCGCTTCAACCGAAAAGCAAGTCCTACCCGTTTTGCCCGTCGGGTCGATCAAAAGCTCACTGGTTGGGTAAGTCTTCGGTGCCGATCGGGCTGATGCGCTTCAAAATGAACCGCTCCAGGGTATTGAGCTGAGCCCAAAACCCCGGCCGCCAGAGGGCAGCCTTGTAGTCGCGGTAAAAGGCGTTCCAATTAAAAAGGTAGCGGAGGGGATGAGAGCGCCGCGCGAACGTGGCGTTGGAGGACACGTCGATCCCGCGCACACCTTCAAGGCGGCTGAGGTGGGCGATTTCTTCGGCATCGGGGTGCAAGCCGACTTTGCGCAGACGGGTGTAAAGGGACTCCGGACACCGGTCCGCCGGATGGACAGGCGCTTCTTTCGCAAAATCGAGGATTCCCGTTTGCAGATGCAAGACGGCGGTTCGTTGGTAGTCGCTGAGCGTGTACGGGGCGAAAACCGGTTCGGGTTCGCCCGCCTCATTGAACCGCATGTAATCCAGCCCCGGCATGTCGGCCGAACAAAAGAAATCGAGAATGAGCACCATCGCCCGCAGTTCCCGGAAACGCTCTCCCGGCTCACCGTCGATCAACCAGCCGGACAGAGACATCCCCGCCCGGTTCAAATACGGCGGCTCCGGAAAAACGCCTAAGTAATAGCCGGAGAGGTGAGCCTTCTGCAAACACGGAAGGGCCGCCAAGGCATGTTGCAGGCTGCCATACCATCCCGCGTCAACAACCGCCAGCCGCTCTGTCCCCAATATCCCGCAACGCTCAAGGTAAGTCTCGTAGGCGGCCCGTTCCCGCTCCGCCCGCTCCAGAACGAGCGGTTTCAACGTCGGCAACATCGCCTCGAACAAAGCAGCCTGCATGCGTGCATCCGGATCGAGAGCCCGTCCCATGCGCTTCTCCAGCGCCGACAGGTCGATGCTCACCGGGAGCCGGCGCAAGTAAGCGCCCAAGCGCTCGCCCACTTCAAAGTGCAACAGCTTCCGCGCCGCCGCATCCCACTCACGGATACGTGCAAACCCGAGCGACCGGCGCGATGCCAGTAAATAGGTGTGCGGGATGGGCTTGAGGTCCTCCGGGGCGCGCTGCTGCCAGATCTTTTGCAGAATATACCCGTCCCGCGCCAGAAACAGAATGTGCTCTTCTTTCCGCGCGCGCACGCGACGCCCCAACCAATCGATCATCCCGCACAAGAGCGGTCCGGCAACCGTGTGGCCCAGACGGTAAAAGAACTTTTCCGGCGTCTGCATTGAAAGCCCCTCTTTGATGGAGACTCATTTTCCGCATGTAAATGCTCCAACATCCGTGCCTCGTCGAAAAGACGGGCCTCCTCCTTTCTTCCTTGTTTTCGGAAATCCGGACAGATGAGTGACCCCCGCAAGGCGGAGGACTTCGTGTCAAACAAATATATCTGCGAGCTGTGTCAAAATATATATCGATGAGATGTATATAAATTAGGAAAACCCCCGGCCTGTCGCGGCTGCGCGGGCTGCCTCGCGGGAAACATGCTACGGGGGCGCGGCGCAGAGCCTTATGGTCTGCGAGCGCCCGCAGTGTAGCCGCTCCGGCGATGCGCCAAAACAAATTGCGCCGGAATACCCGGCGTGACACGAGTCGCGTGCATCAGACGCCTTCGATTCCTCGTTTGGCGGGCGGGTGCCTTTGCCTAACCCGAAGCGATTCTTTTATGAAAGCCCGAAGACACGCCGGATGAAGCGCCAGAAGGCGTTTTCCTCGCGCGGGGAGGCGGGAGGGGTGGGAGACGCGTCTTCGTCGCGGTCGGTTTCCTCGCCCGCGCGAGGCGGGGTGCCTGCGGGCTCGTCTTCCGCCATGTCCCCGGGCTCTGGTGCTTGCGTTGAAGCGACTGCGTCGGGGGGCACGACTTCGGAACCGTTTTGCGGAGGCGTAGCCTTTTCATCGTGACGGGCGGACCAGACGCGGCTGTTCTCGTAATTGAACCGGTAGAGGTATACCCGGCTGGAGGCAAGGGCGGGGCGTTGCTCAATAACATCACTGCGGACGGCGAGGAGACGGTCTTCCCAGACCCGCGCTTCTCCGAATGCGTTCACTGGCCCGAAAAAGTAACGCAAGTGTTCGTGCTCGTAGACGACGAAAAAGCCGGGTACGCCGAGAACTTCCGGTGATGCCTGCACGCCCGGAAAGGCCTCGTGAAAGTCCGCCGCACGCATTGTGGCGGAGGCGTCGATTGCCTCGACTGGCAAAACCCGTCCACCGAACGCCGCGGAGGCCGCGGCACCAAAGAGCGCGAAAGCCGTGTGGAGAAACATGCGCGCGTGCCCCGGCATCAGAAGTCGGTTGGCACGGTGCTCCCCTCGCCGACACGGCGCACGGGCTCGTTACGTGGCTGTTGCTCGTCCCCCCGGTCGACGCGGCTGGCATCATCGGACGGCTCTTGGGGGTCGTCCCGCGCCGTCTCGCGCTCGCTTTGCGCAGTCTCGGGGCGGCGCTCGCCTGTCTCGGTCGTGCGGGGCATTTCGATCCGCGGGATCTCAATGCGTTCGGGCTCCACGGGGCGGTCAATACCGCCGGTGCCACCGATACGGACTTCGGTTACCTCGGGAAGCTCCCCGAGGTCAAGCCCGCCCCGGGCGGACCGTTCCGCACCATTCATCGCTTGCCCGCTTCCGTCCTCTTCCGTGCTTTCCACCACGGTAGACGCGTTCTCGTCTTCTTCGCCGCCTGGGAGACCTTCCGCACCCCCGCTTTCAGATTCTTCGGTCTCCGCGCCCTCCGTGCCGCTCTCCTGCGCCGAAGTCGCTTCGCCCTCCTGCGCCGCAGCCGATGCCGAATCGCTGTCACGGTCCAGCCCTCCGCCTGCAGACGCAGCGGTTCGCGAGCCGTCGAAAATATCCGGATCGGCGCGGATGCCATCGTCCGCGGCGGCGGTTAAAGCGGCGAGGACTGGAATCAAGATCAAGCTGAGAAACGTCTTCATTTCTTACTGTGTTTGACCTCGCGTCACCGGTCGCGTTCATGGGCGACGACCCGAACCGGTCCCGGCGGTTCGTCGCCGCGCACGAGAAGCTCGAACTCCACCGGACGGTAGCGCGAGCGCGAGCCGCGCACCCGGTAGCGCCCGGGCAGCAGTTCGACGGTCTCTTCGCGCTCCATGACGGCGGGCGAACGGTTCATCGGGCCGACGTAGCTGACGAGGGTGCGTCCGTCGCTGACGAAGGTCACCGGCACGGGACGGCTCTGCTGCTCGAGAAAGCGCTGCAACTGCTCCTGCTCAGGCGTGAGGTCGACGTAATCCGGCTTTCGCTCCATGGCGGCATTGAAGCGCGTGATGGCGTCCTGATAGTCGCCACGGTCGGCGGCGTCCCGGGCAATGCGGATGTTGATGGCAAAGGCCTGCTTCGCACGCAGGACGCGGCCCGTGCGCTCGTAGCCCTCGATCACTTCGGGGCGGTCCACCCTGGTGTCGATGAGATCGCGGTAGATGCTCCGGGCGCGCTCCCACTCCCGTGCGCTCTCGGCCTCCCGCGCCGCGATGAGTGCCACGCGCACGCGGTTGAGGCGGCGCTCCTCGGCGAAAGCCTCCATGCGGCGGGCGATACGGTTGTCCTCCGGATACTCGGCGCGCAGATCGCGCAAGCGCTGTTCGGCCTCGTCCCAGCGGTCCGCCTTAATAAGGCGGGACACCTCGCGGAAGCCGTCTTCGACGGCTTGGTCGCGCAGGGCGCGGCGCACGCGCGAGACCGCCTGGCGCGCGTCGACGGCGTATTCATCGAGGTCGGCGGCTCCGGCGTAGGCAGCGAGGGCGCCGCGCAGATCGCCGGCGTTCTCGAGCCGCCGCCCCTCGCGCATGCGGGCATTCACCTCTTCGATGGTATCCGCGCGTTGCCGCCCGATACCCGCCGCTTCGTTAGCCGGGTCGAGATCGAGCACACGGTCGAAGGCTTCCACCGCTGCGGCAGCGTCCCCCTCCGCGAGCGCGCGCTGGCCGCGCGCCACTTCGGCCTCGAGCCGCCCGCGGGCGCTCTGCCGCGCCTCCGCGAGCCGCGCGGCGGCAGATTTGGCAAGGTTCGCCGCTTCGCCGTAGCGCCCGATCTCCATGGCCGCACGGGCACGCGACAATCCCTCACGCACCTCCCGGAGTGCATCCGCCTCGAAGGCATCGACCAAACGCACGTCCCGCAGGTTCTCTTCGAGTGCATCGATTCCGTCACGGGCTGCCCGCCATGCGGCGACTCCGCGGCGCAGTTCCTCCAGTTCACGGACGGCGCGGCGGTATTCGCTCTGCGCCTCGGCGTAGGCCCGCCGTTCCTCCGCACGCTCGGCACGGACAAAGTGGCGCTCGATGTCGAGGAGGGTTCCCTCCTGCGGCGAACCGGCGGCTTCGAGACGCACGGCGTCGCGCAGGGCGCGGGCATGGTCACGCGCCGCGCGGGCATCGCTCCGGTCGCCTGTGGGGGGCGGCTCAACGTCCGGCGGCACCGGCTGCGGCACCGGATCGGCGGGTGCCTCCTCCTGCGCGCGGTCGGGCAGAAACTCGGGCAGGACGACGACGACGCGCCAGACGAGCACCGCCAAGACGAGGGCGGCGACGGCGAGCAAAACCCACTTCAGCGGGCTCCGCCCGCCCGGCGAAGGGGGCGGTGGCCGGGGAGCGCCGCCCTCAGGCCCGGCTTCCTCCGGGTTCCACGGCACAAGCCTGCGCCGCCGCGGTTGACCGGAGTCAGCCATGGGCTCCGCCTTCGCGCACCGGACGCAGGGCCGCGACAAATTCCTGAAAGTCCTTTGCCTGCTCCCGCAAGCGCCCGCGCAGGGCGTCGTCCTTGATTGCACCGGATTCGTCGAGGAGATCGCCGATGCCGGGCATGAAGACACGCTTGTTGAAGTTAAACGCGTTGCGATAGCCGAAAATCATCTGCAACTGCTCGACGGGCCGCAGCGCCCCGGACGCGCCCGCCGAGAGGCCGATGTAAGCGGTGGGCCGCTTTTCAAAGCTCTCGGGAAACGGCAGCATGTCGATGAAGAGCTTGAGCACCCCGGGGAAACCGCCGTTGTACTCAGGCGTCACGATCACGACGCCGTCGGCGTCGAGGACGGGTTTTTGGAAGGCCTCAGTGAACCCTTCCGGCTTCTCCGCGTAGGCTCCGGGCGAGAGGAGCGCCGACGGCAGCCCGGCGAGATCGACGAGTTTGACCTCCACCCCGAGTTCGCGGTGCATCGTGGCTACGGTCTTGGCGACCTTCAGCGTGTTGCTTCCTTCACGGTTTGTTCCAGCAATGACGGTTATCATCGCATTCACCGTGTGCGAAATCCCGCGCGGTTGCAAGGCATCCCGGTCGACACCCGCGCACGCCGTCAGTCGGTGTATTTCGCCTTGAGGCTGTCGATGACGGAGGGGTCGGCAAGCGTCGTGACGTTGCCGAGGGCCTGGCCCGTGGCGATGTCGCGCAGGAGGCGGCGCATGATCTTGCCGCTGCGCGTCTTGGGCAGGTCGGCGCTGAAGAGGATCCTCTCGGGGCGGGCGAACTTTCCGATGCGCTTTTCGACAAGCGCGTTCAGCTCGGCGCGGATTTCGTCGCTGCCCTCCGCGTCCTTTCCGCGGAGGAGGACAAAGGCCACGAGTCCCTGACCCTTCACTTCGTGCGGCACGCCGATGACAGCGCTCTCCGCGACGTTGGGATGCTCCACGAAAACGCTCTCCAGCTCCGCCGTGCCGATGCGGTGTCCGGAGACGTTGACGACATCGTCCACGCGGCCGACGACCCAGATGTAGCCGTCGTCATCGCGGCGGGCGCCGTCTCCGGGAAAGTAGTATTCGCCGTCCCAGTTGCACCAATAGGTTTTTTCGTAGCGCTCGGGATCGCCCCACACCCCGCGCAGGATGCTGGGCCACGGGCGGCGGATGGCGAGTAAGCCGGCGGACACCTCCTCGCCGGCGGCGTTGAGGATGGCGGCGTCGACGCCGAAAAACGGCAGCGTGGCCGAACCCGGCTTGGTCGGCGTGACGCCCGGCAGGGGGGTGATGAGGACGCCGCCGGTCTCCGTCTGCCACCATGTATCGACGATGGGGCAACGCCCGCCGCCGATCTTTTCATGATACCACATCCACGCCTCGGGGTTGATCGGCTCGCCCACGGAGCCGAGGAGGCGGAGCGTGCTGAGGTCCGCGTCTTCGAGCCACTCGTCGCCCCATTTCATAAAGGCGCGGATGGCCGTCGGGGCGGTGTAGAAAACGGATACGCGGTGCTTCTCCACGATTTTCCAGAAACGCGAGGGGTCCGGAGCGTTGGGCGCGCCCTCGTACATGACAACCGTCGCGCCGTTCTGCAGCGGCCCGTAAAGAATGTAGCTGTGGCCCGTGATCCAGCCGACATCGGCGGTACACCAGTAGACGTCCTCCGGCTTGAGGTCGAAGACATACTTCGCCGTGAGGTAGGTGTAGAGCGAATACCCGCCGACGGTGTGCATGATGCCCTTGGGCTTGCCCGTGGAACCGCTCGTGTAGAGGAGAAAGAGCAGGTCCTCGCTGTCGAGCGAGGCGCAGGGGCAGACGGCGTCGACCTCCGCGGCGGCCTCGTGATACCAGACGTCGCGGCCCTCCTTCATTTCGCAGGGAAAGGCCTCGCCGAACTCATCGCGGCGCACGACGAGCACGTGCTCGACGCAATCGCAGCCTTCCACGCCCTCGTCGACGATGGACTTGAGATCGAGCACCTTGCCGCGCCGCCAGCCGCCGTCGCCGGTGATGACCATCTTGGAGTTGGCGTCGAGCACGCGGTCGCGGATGGAGTCGGCGCTGAACCCCGCGAATATTACGGAATGCACCGCGCCGATGCGCGCGCAGGCCAGCACCGCTACAGCCAGTTCGGGGATCATCGGCAGATAGATGGCCACGGTATCGCCTTTTTCGATACCGAGCGACTTGAGCGTGTTGGCAAAGCGCTGTACCTCGCGGTGGAGATCGCGGTAGGTGAGCACGCGCGTGTCGCCGGGCTCGCCCTCCCAGACGATGGCCGCCTTGTTCGCCGTCATGCCGACGGCATGGCGGTCGACAGCGTTGTGGCAGGCGTTGAGGCGGCCGCCAAGAAACCATTTGAAAAATGGTTTCTCCGACTCATCCACGAGGGTGTGCCAGTCCTCAAACCACTCCAGTTCGTCGGAGACCTCGCGCCAGAAGGCCTCGGGCTCTTCAAGACTGCGGCGGTGCATTTCCTTATAGGCCTCCATGCTCCCGATGTGGGCCTCGGCGGAAAACTCCGCGGGCGGCGGGAAGAGGCGGCTCTCTTTCAGAACAGATTCGATGTTCTCAATCGTCATAGTTTTTTGGAATAGGAGTTTACGGAAAGTCGACGCTGCGGCGGGCGCGCAAAACGCCGTTTGCCCAGCGGTATGCCGCGATGTTGCCCGTTCCGCACGGGCGAGGTCAAAGCGTTTCTTCGGCTACGCAGGGTGGCTGCGGGCGGCGGACTCGTTCTGCTTTGCAGGACTCGTGTCGAGGCCGATGCAAAGGTGGCGGCGGATATTCACCTCCGCGGATCCTCAAGCGCGCAATACCCCGCCCGCGAGCGCGCCACGGCCAGATCCACTTTGTCGAGCACATCGACCGGTCGACACGGCGGCGGGCGCTTCAGCATGGCGAGAATCCCCGCCCCTTCTCCGTCTTCCAGCCAGCCGCGTGTTCCGAGCACACGGCCCTCGGTCAGAAAGCGCGCGCGCAGGCGCAGCAACTCGTGCGGCTGCAATTCCCCGCCCTTCTTCACCGCCTCCAGCAGCGCTTCCGGGTCGATGCGCCCGCCCGTGCCGTCGCCCTTCGCCCCCGCCCCCTTCCCGAACATCAGCAGACGGTAGCAAGCCAGCGCCTCCGCCGTGTCTTTTGCCGACGGAAAGCAGGCGGCGAGCACATCGCACAGGGTCTCGTTCCCCGCGAGCGCCTCCGTGTAGCCGCACCAGCGGTAGTTCTCCGGCAGTTCCGCCAAGCCCGCCCGCACAGCGTTCAAGTCGATGTAGGCGGCAACCAGCCCCACCAGCCACGGCGTGTCCTGCACGATCACGCTGCCGAAGCGCTCCGCCCAAAGCGTGCCCGCCGTCCCGTGCGCCAGGTTGAACCACCGCGTATAGCGCTGCCGCAATGTGCGCATGAACTCGGAGATGTCTCCCATGCGCCGCCGCAGCCGCTCCCGCAGCGCCTCCGCCGTCTCCGGCGGATCGTTCGCCAGCGCGTGCGCCAGTTCCTCCGCGTTGAGCCCGCTCCACTGCGCGCGCGATTCCCCGTAGAGCGCGCGGTAGCGCCGCACCAGCGCGGCATCGTCGCACTGCCGGGTGGCCGGATCAATGCGCACGAGGATGTGGAAGTGCGTCTCCAGCACACAGTAGGTGATCACCTCCACACCGCTGAACTCCGCCGCGCGGTGCAGGGCCGCGACCCACACTTCCCGCTGCCCCTCCAACAGCAACCGACGCTTCTGTATAACCCGAGATGTTACATGATACACCGCAGGTCCATCATAACGCTTAATACGAATTTCACCCATAATTAAACCTTTCTGTAATTTAATTTTTCTTCAAGAAAGATAGAGGAGTGTCTTTGTTTTCCTATCAACGCGCGATTAATGCGAAACATGATACATACTTAAGTTACTTTGCAAGAAATATTTCTTCAAGATATTTTTCGGTCTGCTGCCGGATGACGGTGATCAAGACTAGGACTCCGGCGCAATAGGCGTGGGTTCCGTGAGGCGACGCACGGCGGCTTCGAGATCGGCGCGGCGCACGGGTTTGCGCAGGATCGTGAGGTTGTCGGCGGCGGGCGCCGCCACAGAGCCGTTGGCGCGGGCGAGAAGGATAACCGGCGTGCTTGCGAAGCCGTCCGGCAGTTGCGCGGCGGCTCCGGCGGGCGGGCCGGCGAGCGCCCCCTCATCGATGATGCAAAGGTCCGGCATGCCCCGCCCGCCCGCGCGCATACGCCCAAGATCGTCCATACCCGAGCCCTCGACGACGGCGGCGCCGGTTCTGTCGAGGTAGAGGGAGAGAATCCGGCGGGAGGTCGGCACCGGGTCGACAAGGGCTACGAGCGGACTTTTCCCCGCGGACTGGCGCGGGAGCTTTCCAGCAGCGTTGCCCGCATCCGCCGCATTGACGACGACCTCCGCGCGGAACACCGACCCGCCGCCCGGATTGTCCTCCACATGAATATCGCCGCCCATGGCGCGGGCAAGCCGCACGGAAATGGAGAGACCGAGGCCGACGCCGCCGGACCTGCCCGACACCGCCGGATCGAGTTGCACAAAGGGCTGAAAGATGCGCTCCTGCTCCCGCGGCGGGACACCCGGCCCCGTGTCGGAGACGGAAAAAACGAGCCGCACCTTGCCGTCATCCGCCGGTTGCGCGGAGAGCCGCACGCCGACCGCACCCTGCCGCGTGAACTTCACGGCATTGGCGACGAGGTTCACGAGAATCTGCCGTACCCGCGCGCGGTCGCCCCGCACTTCGGGTGGAACGCCTTCGGCGACAGCGGTCTCCATCCGCAAGCCGTTGCGCAGGGCCTCGCACCGGAACACCCCCGCAACCTCGTGCAACAGCGCGCAGGGATCGAACAGTTCGCGCGCCAACTTGATCGTTCCCGACTCCACCTTGGAATAGTCGAGGATGCCGTCGAGCGTATCGAGAAGATCGCGGCATGCCCCGAGGATCGACCCGACCAAGCCGCGCTGCTCCTCATCGAGCGAACTCTCCTGCAGGACTGACGTCAAACCCACGACGGAATTGAGGGGAGCGCGGATTTCGTGGCTGATTCCGGCGAGCACCTCACCCTTGGCACGGTCGGCGGCGGACGCGTTTTCCGCCATGGCGCGGGCACGGGCGAGCGCCTCGGTGAGGCGGTTGTTCAAGTCGCGCAGCTCCTGTTGGATCCGAGCCCGGAACCGCCCGCGCAAGACAAGACCGGCAATTACGACGAGGAGCGTCACCCCTACCGCAGCCATGGCGGCGAGCTGCCATGTGCGGCGGGCCAGCTCCGCCCGCGCGCGGGAAAGCTCCGCTTCGGTGAGTGCCGCTTCCGCTGCCCGCGCCCGTTCGTGTCCGGCTTCCACTTCCGCTTGGAAGCGCAGCCGCGCCTGCTCGAGCGTTGTCGACTGCTGCCGCGCCAAGACCTCTTGCCGGCCTTGCCCATAGGCTCGCTCCGCCGCCAGTGCCTCTTCCCAGCGCCCGGTCGCCGCATAGGCCTGCGCCAAGACGGCGTGGATCGGCGTCACGAGCAAGGGCAGGTCGCGCCCTTGCAGAATCTCCAGCGCGACCTCCGCCTGCAACACAGCGGCATCGGGTAGGCCCATGCGCATGTAGGTCTCGGCACGGTGCCGCAGTGACCGGGCCACCTCGGGGAAGTCGCCCCGCGAGCGGTGAATGGCGATGGCACGCTCGAAGCGCTCGACCGCCGCCGCGTAGGCCCCAGCCTCGCGCTCGAGGATACCCTCGTTGTGGAGCACCCGCCCCAGTTCCTCGGCGTCACCGCGACGCTCATAGAAATCCCGCGCCCAATGGAACTTGCGCCTTGCCCGCTCAAAGTCACCCGTTTCCGTGAGGAGGAGACCGAGGTTGGTCCATGCTGCCGCGCGCATGCGCTCCACACCTTGCGCTTCCGCGATGGCGAGGGCCTCGCGGAAGAGAGGCTCTGCTTCCGCAAACGCTTCCAGCCGGTAATGCACCGCGCCTGCGTTGATAAGAATGCGCC
Source organism: Opitutales bacterium (assembly GCA_007123395.1). GTDB lineage: Bacteria > Verrucomicrobiota > Verrucomicrobiia > Opitutales > Oceanipulchritudinaceae > SLLG01. The sequence goes on along the minus strand of SKLD01000405.1, from coordinate 14,207 downwards.
CGTAGCGGACGGGATCCTCCGCCGGACCGACGAGACCGAGCGCTGCGTGGAAGTCCCCCAGCGCCGCTTCCATGTCTTCGAGCAACCAATGCGCCTTGCCACGGACAATGTGCGCCTCTGCCCGTACATCGGCAGGATAGGCGCCCGCTCCCGCGAGCAGACCGTAGACTGCTTGAATGACGGCCGCCGCTTCTTCCGGCAAGCGTGCGTCCAGCGCGGCAAGGATTTCTTCCGGGCTCTTCGCCGGTTCATCCGCCACGGCAAGCACCGGAAGCAATATCACGGCCGTGAGCCCTGCCCGGAGAAAGACGCGGATCCACCCGCCCCGCGTTTTCCGCCGATTGCATGCCGTTGCCATGGGGCAAGGACATTGGAGGCCGCACCCGCAGCGTCAACCCCGCCACGCAACGGGCTTGCCATGACCGCGACGGACCCTTCACCTCCGCTCCAACTGTGGACTCCCGCCTACTCGACTATCCGCTTCCGCAAAGTGCCATCGCGCAGGAACCGCTCGCCGACCGCGATGCGGCGCGGCTGTTCTGCGTCTACCGCGACTCCCGCCGCGTGGAGCACCGGCGCGTGCGCGACCTCCCCGGCCTGCTTCCGCCGGGCACCGCCCTCTTCCGCAACAACGTCTCCGTGCTGCGCGCTCGCCTTGCCGGCAAGCGCCCCGGCGGCGGTGCCGTGGAGTGTCTCCTCGTGCGCCCGGGCGATGTTCCCGGCGAGTGGTGGTGCCTCGTGAAACCCGGCCGCCGCCTCGGCGCGGGCGCCCGTTTCACGGTGGGCAGCGGCCATCCTGCCGAAGTGGTCGCCGTCGAAGCGGCGGACGGCGCGCGCCTCGTGCGCTTCGAAACCGGCCCGTATGCCGATGTCGAGTCGCTCGCCGAGGCCGAGGGCATTATGCCGTTGCCCCCGTATATCGAGCGCGCGGCGGACGATCCGCGCCGCGATCTCGACGCCGTGCGCTACCAGACTGTCTACGCTGATCCCGGCGAGCGCCGCGCCGTCGCCGCGCCCACCGCCGGGCTGCACTTTACCGACGACCTCATCGCCCGCACCACGGCGGCGGGGCACCGCTTCCACGACCTCACCCTGCGCGTCGGCCCTGGCACCTTCCGTCCCGTTCGCACGGAAAACGTCCTCGACCACCCCATGCATACAGAGCGTTACCGCATCGGGCCGGAAGTACGTGCCGCCTTGCGCGCGTCCGGGCCGAAACTCGCTGTCGGAACGACCGCGCTCCGCGCTATCGAAGACTGGTGGCGACGCGGCGCGCCGGACCCGGCGGGACCCTTCGAAGCCGACGCCGACATCTTCATCACGCCCCCCGCCGACTTCCACGTCGACGCCCTTCTGACCAATTTCCACTTGCCGCGCTCGACACTTCTGTGCCTTGTTTCCGCGTTCCTTCTGCCGGGGCGCAACGACGGGATCGAGTGGCTCAAGGCGCTCTATGCGGAAGCCGTTGACCTTCGCTACCGGTTCTTTAGCTATGGAGATGCAATGCTGATCCTCGACGACGGATGAGTTCGAATAATCACGACATCGACTTTGAATCTTTGGTCCGCGACCACTATCAGGGCCTCTACCGCTTCGGCTTCAGCCTTGCCAAAAACGAGAGCGACGCCGCCGACCTCACGCAGGAGACTTTCCGCATCTGGGCGGAGAAGGGCGGTGCCCTGCGCAATAAGAGCAAAGCCAAGTCGTGGCTCTTTACCACGCTCTACCGGGAGTTCCTGCGCCGCCGCCGCCGCGACCGCTTCCAAGCCGACGTCGAGCCGGAGCAACTGGAGAACGAGATGCCCGCCGCCGAGCCCGACCCGGCCCGCTCCGCCGACGCCCACGACGCCATGGAAATCCTCCAGCAGGTCGACGAAGTCTACCGCGAGCCGCTGGCGCTCTTTTATGTGGAGGACGCTTCTTACAAAGAAATTGCAGAAAAACTTGAAATCCCCATCGGCACCGTCATGTCGCGGCTCTCCCGCGGCAAGAGCCAGCTGCGCAAACTAATGCGGCAGCGCATGGAATAAGCCGCGATACGGGAGCCTCCATAATTCAGGGTTATGAACGATAATGCCGACGACAACGCGCTCCTTGAATGGATGCGTGCCTACACCAGTGATCCAAGCTTATTGGAAGATGCTGCTTTGCGCGCGCGCGTGGAGGCAGCGCTCGAAGATCCGGCGATGCGCCGCCGCATGGACGAAGAGGATAGCTTTGACCGCGTATTCCGTGACGGCGTAAACGCCTGCCAACCACCGCCGGGCCTGCTCACCCGCATCCTTGTCGAACAGGGCGCCGCCGCCGGCCCGCGAGCGGTCGCGGAGGACGCGCCGCGCAGTCGCTGGTTCCATTTTGGAGCATTCGGTACGGCTGCCGCTGCTCTCGTCGCCGTGGCCGTGTCCCTCACCTTTTTCCAGCCCGGTCCCGCGTCGGACCCGGCTGTCGCCGCTTCGCGAACCGCCGTCGCCGAGCCCATGCGCGCCGGATTCTCCATCGAGCAATTTGTCCGGTCTATCGAAGGCGCGGTGCAGTCGCCCGTTGATTCACGCCGCGTGGGGCACCTCTCCGAGGCGTACTCCCTCCTCGCTTCGCATGGCATAAATAATCCGTCCGCCCCGCCCGCCGGTCTTCGCGACGAGGAGACCGTCACCTGCCGCGTCCTTGAGAACGAGGGCATGAAGATTGCCATGATTTGCTTTCAGACAGACGACGGTGTGATCCATATGTTCACCTTCCCCGCGCGCAACATTACCAACCGCGAGACGCTCACCAGCCCCGGAGGGCGCCCCGTCTTGCGCTCTGTGGGCGAACACTCCGTCGCCTCGTGGGTGCGCGATGACGAGGTCCATATGCTCCTGAGCCGCATGGATCTGGCGAAATTGGCCTCGCGGCTTTGATTTCCCGTGAGAGTTGCGTAACTCTCCGAAGTCTATGAAAACACACCGATTGCTCTCCGGCCTTTTGGCCTTCACTGTTCTCGCTTCCGCCGCCGTTGCCGAAACCGTGCGCTATAAGATAGACCCGGTCCACTCGGGAATCGACTTCCGGGTACGCCACTTCATCAACATGGTGCCCGGTGCCTTTACCGGGTTTGAGGGCGAGATCCACTACGACAAGGAAAACCCGGCCAACAGCAAAGCGGTCGCGTCCATCGATATCGCCTCGGTCAACACCCGCAACGACAACCGCGACGAGCACCTGCGGCAAGACGATTTCTTCAACGCGGCGGAGTTTCCGAAGATGACTTTTGAGAGCACCTCTTGGGAACGCGCGGGCGACAATCTCTACACTGTCACCGGCAATCTCTCCTTCCACGGGCACACGAACACCGTCGAGATTCAAGTTCAGTTTCTCGGCGAAGTCGAAGGGCGCGGCGTCATGCGCTCAGGCTGGCGGGGCACGACCACTATCGACCGCACGAAGTGGGGTATGGACGGCTATACCGCCTTCATCGGCACGGAAATTCCCGTGGAACTGAACATCCAGGGGCACCGCGTCGAAGACTGAGCTGCGCATCACCTTCGGTGTCTGAACCGGGATTGGCCGGGTGTCCAGGGTAAACCTCATGCTTCGGCCAAACCTTTACTGCGATCCGCAGGCCCTTCGGGGCAGATTCGACGGGCCCAGACACATCCGGTGATAGCGGCCCCCTCGAACGCACGCCGCCCCGACTACACCGAAGGCGTTGCGCACACCGCCGGGAACACAGGACAGCACCGGATGCGTAACACCTTCGGTGTAAGTCGGCTTCCTCAGGGCACCTCGGCTCGGGTCGAACGGCAAGCCGGTCCGACTACTCGCTGTCCTTCGACTCCGCGCCCGGCAGCGGATTGCGCTTCAACGTGCGCGGATTGACCCCCTTCTTGAAGCGGTTCGGGCTCGTCTCAAAACGAAAACCCACGTCCTTGAGGAGCTTGATCTGGGCCGGTTTGAGCTTCCCCTTCCGCGCGCGCTGCCGCTCCTGTGCGACGAACTCCGCAAGCCCTTGGTCGGGCGGGTAGCTCCGCGGAACATCGGCCGTGCCGTGCTCCTCTTTGAACTTTTGCAAGGCCTCGTAGCGGCGCATCCACGCGGGGCGGATCTTTTCGAGCGGGTTCCAGTCGAAGTTGATTGCCTCGAGCAGCCGGATCTTTTCCTCGATCAGAATCCCGCGGGTGCGCTGCATGCGCTGTTCCGTGGCGAATGCCTGCAAATACCGCGGCGCGACTTTGTAATCGATCAATGCCCCTGGACCGTGTTCCGCGAAGAGAGCCTTGAGCTCCTTATAGTATTTCATCCATTTTTCCGTCGGCGGCTGCGGCCCGCGCACGGGCACGATGTATTCACGCGGCGGATTCCAGTCGATACCCAGTTCCTCGAGAATGCGTATCTGTTCGTCCGTGAGCCGCCCGCGGACGCGGTTGCGCCGCTGGTTCATGATGAATCCGCGGCTCGTCGGGTCCAGCTCTGTATCGGGCACGAGCTTGTCTGTGCCGTGGTCCTCCCGCAGGCGCGTGCGCACACTCTCCACCGAATCGAGCCAGCGGCTCGTGATGACCGGGGGCAGATCCGCCGCCTTCAGGCCGAGGCGCCGGAGTTTCGTGCTGCGGTCGCGCGGCATGGGCGGACGGGCAAGGGCTATGCGCTGTTTTGCCGCCCACTTGCCAAGGTCAGGATCCTCTGCCCAGTCCTCCGGCACATCCGTATTGCCGAACCGTTCCTTGTAGGCGACGAGTTTGGCGAACATCCGCTCCCATCTCTCCTCACGCTCGGCCCAGGCATCCCACGTGAAACCGATCGCGTTGAGGCGGTTCACGTATTCCTTTCTCAGTTTCCCGCGGCGGTGCGCTTTGCGCTGCGCGTTCTTCCAGCGCTCCAAGGCGTCGTGGCGGTCGTGCTCCGGCGGATAGGCAAGGGTCCCGTAGTCGCGCTTCACCGCCTCCAGTTCTTCGTAAAAATTCCACCAGACCTTGGCCCGGCGTCGCACGCCCTCCTTAATTTCGAGCTGCACATTCATCGCCCTGAAGAGCCGGATCTCGTCCTCTTCCAAGCGCTTCCGGCGGAAGTTGGCGGGCTGCTTGCGCGCCCAGATCTGCAGGATCCTGTCTGGAATGAGCGAGACGAAGTCGCGCCCCTGCCGGTCCGGGTCCAACGATTCCCAGACGCGCGCGAGTTTCAGCGCGTTGAGTTCAAAGAGTGTGCGCTTGCGCGATACCTCCGTGGCCACGCGGTATTCCTTCAGGAGCCGGGCGGTCTCTTTGTTTATGCGCCCGGCCTTCATATCGCGCCGGATTGCCAACAGCCGCCGTTGAAAGGCTTCGTCCTCCACCTCGGCGTAGCGCCACGTGTCGAGATGCTCGCGGATGGGCTTTGGAAGCTCCGCGCGTGCTGCCTCCAGCTTCTCCTTGAGCAGGGGCATCCACACCGAACGGCTTGGCGAGGAGAGCCCGGCCAGCACCGAGCCGCTGCTCGGCTTGCGCCCTACCGTGCGCGCCTTCGCCTTTTCCCACTGCTCCGGACGCCACGGGAAGCCGAGCGCGTCGAGAAAACGCCGCTCGTCTTCGCGCGTTTCGCCCCGCGCCCCGCGACGACTCTCCTGGCGGAGCCACGTGGAGAGCTTCGCGTCTTTCAATCCGTCGAAAAATTCAGCTCCACGCAGATCGGAACCTTCATGCAGCTCGATGAGACGGAGGGCGTTCTGCTCCCACTGGCGCCGTCTGTTCTCTTCGCGGAGGTTCTCCGCCGGCTCCGCCCCGATCTCGCGCAGCGGTTTCGCCTGGCTCTCCGGAAGCTCTCCTCTTGCCATATACTCGCGTTGCTTGCGCAACCACGGAGCATACTCATGGCCTTCGTACATCCACGAATCCAACCCGCGCACGGCCGTCGGCAAACGCTCTCGCGCCTCCCGCAGCGCCTCTACCCGCCGCTCCCACATCCGCGCGATCAGCTCGTCCGTCGACGGCAGATTCGCCTCCGCCTCTGCCTCGCGACGACGCTTAAACCGTCGTCCGAGGGGCACATGCGACGAGGGCTGGCGACGTGCCATCAGCCCTTCGATCTCCTCCACATTCTTCAACGGCTGCACGCCCGGCGGCGGCGTCTTCTTCGCCAAGGGAGGGCCGTCCCACGGAAACCCGAGACCGCCGAGTCGCTCCTCTTTGTCTTTCGCAAGGTTTCCCGATTCACGAGCCGACCGCTGTGCGTCCACCCATTTCGCCATCTCGTCGTCGCGCTCCGCTAGATTGCTAAAAACCTCCGCGCCTTCCGCCCGCACGGATTCCGCGAGGCGCGTGAACATCGCCTCCCATTTCTCTTCCCGTTTCCGCTTCTTTTCCGATTGCATATCAATAATTCCTCCGTTGTTGGCCCCTACCATTGCATAGGTGCGGCGCTGCTTGCCACCGAAAACTCGCCGCCGGGGCGAAAATTGGCGCCCGTCCACTCGCCGGAATCCCTCGGCCGCATGGCGCGACCTGCGCGCAAGCCGCCAATTTTCCCAAGCTTGCTCTTCTCGAAGCAACCCTTCGGGATGCCGGCGCGGATACAATGGAAATCTACCTGACAAATGCAGCGCTTGCCGGCTTCGGCTATGCCCTCGCCGCTCTTTTTTCCAAGCGGGCGCTGCAAGAAGGCTGCGGCATCCTGAGATTCTCGTTTGTCTGCAATCTCGTTTTTGTGGGCGTTTTTGCCATCCCGTATCTTGGTGGAGGGGTGACCTTTCCCGCCGCGGGCCTCCACCTCCCGGTTATCGCGGGGGTGTTTTTCTTCGGCGGGCAGGTCTTCACGTTTGCGGCCATCCGGATGGGTGACGTCAGTTTGCAAACACCGATGATGGGGATGAAGGCGGTCTTTGTCGTGCTCCTCGCGGTCGTGCTCGGAACAGAGCCGATCGATGGCGCCATGTGGGCGGCCGCCTTTCTCGCGATGTCGGCGGTCTTGCTCCTGGGGCTCTCCGGCGGTGGTGCCAAGCGGGTGGGGCTGACCTTGACCCTCGCGATGCTCAGTGCGTTGTTCTTTGCTGGAGCAGACACAATGGTGGGCACGTTCGGCCGCGACTTCGGGCCGCGGAATTTTATCTTCATCACCATGCTGGTCAACGGGTTGCTGTCTTTCGGTTTAATTCCCTTTTTCAAGGAACCGCTCAACACCATTCCGCGGGCGGCATGGCTATGGACGGCGCTGGGTGCCGTCGGGATGGGAGCACAGGCGCTTTTATTGAATTATACGCTGGCGGCCCACCAGAATGTGGCGGCGGTCAACATTCTCTATTCCTCCCGGGGCTTGTGGAGTGTCGTCCTCGCAATCCCGCTGGCATACCTTTTTTCTATGCCCCGCGAAGCCGTCACGCGGCAAATCTTGATTCAGCGTTTCATCGGAGCACTCTTCATGAGTTTCGCGGTGGCTTTGGTCCTCACCCGTTGATCCGCGCGGAACCTGCCGCCGCCGTCGACCCTGCGGCAAAGCCGGTTGGTCCGCTAGCCCAAGGGCGCCTATCCTCCCGCAGGCAGTCGAAGGTCTGCGTCATACATCCCCCGGCCGCAATGAAATGGAACAGATCCGGTGCCTCGCTGAAGCCTCAGCCGCGGGCGAGGCGGTCGATGGTGGATTGGGCTTGTCCGGCGTAGCCCCCGCCGAAAAGGAGGGCGTGGTTGAGGATGTGGTAGAGGTTGTAGAGTTCGCGGCGGCGGCGGTAGCCCGGGCGCTTCGGGCGCACGGCGTGGTAACCTTCGTAGAAGGCGGACGGGAAGCCGCCGAAGAGTTCGGTCATGGCGAGGTCGGCTTCGTCGTGCCCGCGGTAGGCGGCGGGATCGAAGACGACAGGGGTGCCGTCGGCGGTATAGCCCGCGTTGCCGCCCCAGAGGTCGCCGTGGAGGATGGAGGGCTGCGGCGGTTCGTCGTCGAAGAAGCGGTCGAGGCGGTCGAGGAGGGCGTCGCCATGGCGGAAGCGCACGCCCTGCTTGGCGAGGAGGCCGAACATCCAGCGCAGGCGGTGTTCGCGGAAGAAGGCGGGCCAGTCGTCGGCGGGCGGGTTGGGCTGCGGGGTGGGGCCGATGAAGTTGTCGCGCGTCCATCCGAAGTCCGTTTGCGGAAGGGCGTGGAGTTCGGCGAGTTCGCGTCCCATGCGCCGGGCGTCGCCACCGCCGCTACCGAACTCGATGAACTCGAGGACAAGAAAGGCTTCGCCGCCTGTCTCCGCCGCGAGGACTGGACGCGGCACGCGGATTGTAGCGGTGTCGGCGATGATATCGAGACTCTCCGCCTCCGCTTCGAACTGCTCGAGGCAGTGCGCGGTGTTGCGCTTCACGAAAAAGGTGCCAGCGCTTGTTTCGAGGCGGGCGGCGTTGTGGATGCAACCGCCCGCGAGGCGCGAGGTGCCCCGCGGCGCAACGCTTTCGCCAAGGCGCTCTCCGATGCGGCGGCACAGCTCTGTCCAGACGGTGTCCATCAGCCCCCGATGCGTTGGCGGATTTCGGCGAGGAGACCGTCGCAGCCGTCTTCGATGAGATCGGCGACGGTGCGGAAGCCCGCGCGGCCCCCGTAGTAGGGGTCGGGCACCTCTTCGTGATCGTGTTCGCGGCAGAATTCGCAGAAGAGCCGGATGTCGGCCCCGGCCCCGTCGCGCTCCGCGAGGCCGCGCAGGTCGGCGAGGTTCTCGCGGTCCATGGCGAGGATAAGGTCGAACTCGCGGAGATCGGCCGCCGACAGGCCGCGCGCGCGTCCGTTTACCGGATAGCCCCGGCGCGACAACTCGTCGCGCATACGCCCGTCCGGCGGGGAGCCGGTGTGGTAGCCGATGGTGCCCGCCGAATCGCATTCCACGCGCCCGTCGAGCCCCTCGTCCTTCAGCCGCTTGCGGAAAACACACTCCGCCGCCGGCGAACGGCAGATATTACCCATACAAACAAACAACACACGGTAATCCATCGCTCCGCAAAGTTGGGCCATCCGCCGCGGACCGCAACGATCATCGTGGGAAATGAACGACCATTCCGGTTCGTTCGGCGAGGGCCGATTGGCGGGCGTCGGATGTCACAATGTGACGGAACCCCAACTCAAGCGCACAGGCAACGTGAAGCGTGTCGAGGGTGCGACAACCGATCAGGTGGGTGTAGGATTGTGCCAAATCGGAACACTGGCGCCAGACTGACTCCCAATCAGGCAGGTAAGAGCGAAGAACCCCTGTGCGCAGATCGTCCTGAATGTCTGCCAAGGCGCGATTTGCTTGGGCAATCGAGCACTCCCCTCGAAACGCTTTGAGATGAAGAGCCGAAGCGCATTCCGATTTATGCAAGGCAAGAAATGGGATAGGCCGGGCGTTCTTGGCGGCGAAGGCTTGGACGGCTCCGGACGCAGGCTCATCTGTGTAGAGCTTGAGAAGCAATCCGGTGTCGTAATAGCAATTCATCGCTCGCCCCGCGATTCTTCGAGCAGAGAGTCCGTGGAGCTGCCTTGCCACCCGTCGCTCCACGTGGCGCGGGCGCGGGCGGCGAAGTTGGGGAAGGGAGGACGGCTTTGGTCGTGCGTGGCGACCAACTCGGCAACAACCTTCTTGTTGCGGGTGATCGCCACGCGCTCGCCCGGTCCCAGCGAACGAAGAACCTCGGAGAGGTTGTGCTGCGCCCGCATGATGGAAATTGTTTTCACAGCGCATATTTTCAGCGCATACGTGGGTGAAGTCAAGCGGCAAGCCGACCGGCTAAAGTGGCGGTGTTTCGTAGTCGGCGGGCCTTGGCCCCCGACCGGAGGCGGCGGATGCGCGCGGGGATTTCGGCCGGTCCGGGATCGGGCGATTACGCCGACATACCGCGGGCTATGGCGGACAGGGCTTCAGCCCGCGTGCCCGATTTGCGTCTTTCCATCGCCGCGGCCGCGGGTGAGGATGGAATCATGAAACGAAGGAACGCGAAAAGATTCATTGCCGCACGGTTCATCGCATGGTCCGCCGTCCTTTCCGCCTTATTGGCGGTCGGCTGCGGCGAACGCGCCTCCACGGTGGGCGGCAACGTGCTGCTTGTGGGCAACGGCGGCGAGCCGCGCGACCTCGATCCTCACGTGGTCACGGGTAGTCCTGAGGTGAACATCCTGCACGCCCTCTTCGAGGGGCTGATCACCTACCACCCGACGGACCCGGCGGATGTCCTGCCGGGGGTGGCGGAGCGCTGGGAGATGTCGGAGGACGGGCTGCGCTGGACTTTTCATCTGCGGGAGAATGCGCGCTGGAGCAACGGCGACGCTGTGACGGCGCATGACTTCGTGTATTCGTGGCGGCGGGTGCTCGAGCCGGTCCTCGGCAATGAATACGCCGACTGGATGTATATGGTGGAAAATGCGGAGGCCTACAACCGGGGTGAGATCGACGATCCGGACGCCCTCGGCCTGCGTGCCCCGGACGACCACACCTTCGAGATAACGCTTCACGCGCCGACGGCGGATTTTCTCCTCATTATCCTGCACCACAGCTTCATGCCCGTGCACCGCGACACCATCGAGCGCCACGGCACCATAGGTCAGCGGTCGTCGGGTTGGACGCTGCCGGGACACCACGTCGGCAACGGGCCTTTCCGGCTCGCGGCATGGCGCCCGAACACGCTCATCGAGGTGGAGCGCAACCCGTATTACTGGGACGCGGAAACGGTGCGGTTGGACGGGATGCGGTTTTTCCCGATCGAGGATGAGAACACCGAGGAGCGCGCCTTCCGCGCCGGACAGTTGCATATCACACAGGGGGTACCCGCCAACATGCGCGAGCGCTACCGTGAGGAGCGGCCCGATGAAATCCGCTTCGACCCGCTCTCCGCCGTCTATTTCTACCGGATCAACACGACGCGCCCGGCCCTTGACGACGTCCGCGTGCGGCGGGCGCTCTCCCTCGCTCTTAACCGCGAGCAAATCGTGCGCACGGTCACGCGCGGGGGCGAGCGGTCGGCCTATGCCTACGTGCCGTCGCCAACCGGTGGGTACGTCCCGCCCCGCGGCATCGTCGGTCACGATCCGGAGAAGGCGCGCTCTCTCCTCGCGGAGGCCGGTTTTCCGGAGGGGCGTGGCTTTCCGCGCGTCGAGCTGCTCTACAACACCTCGGACAACCACCGGCGGCTGGCCGAGGCGGTTCAACAAATGTGGCGGCGTGAGCTGGGCGTCTCCGTGACCCTGCAAAACCAGGAGTGGCAGGTTTACCTCGATTCCACGCAGAACATGGATTACGACATCTCGCGCGCGGGGTGGGTGGGGAACCTCTTCCCGCTCACCTTTCTGCGCGTCTACCTCTCGGACAGTCCGAACAACCAGACCGGGTTCGCCTCGGAGGCATTCGACGACCTCATCCGCGAGGCACGGCACACACTCGACGACGACCGCCGCTTCGCCCTCCTGCACGAGGCGGAGACGCTTCTGCTCGAATCCCACGCCATTCTGCCGGTTTATTGGTATACAAATCCCTTTCTCATCCACCCGGCCGTGCGCAATTGGAATCCGCACCCCATCGACCAGCGCCCCTACAAGTTTGTCGAGCTGGTGTGGGAGTGAAGGGCCGCAGCTTCAAGACGGAAAGCATTCGAGGACGACGGTGGCCAAGTTGATTCGGCTCGCTCCGGAGCCGGGGCCGCGAGGCGATGGCGCGGGGTGGAGTGGCTCTGTTGTCCGGGAGCGTGAGCCCGGGGTCTCCGATTATAAATGTTGAAAACCATTGGGGTATTTGCCTTGCTGTGCGTCTTTCGTGTTTGAGGGGGGGAAGCCAAGACTGAATTTGCTATGAAGATTTGCTGCATTGGAGCCGGATATGTCGGGGGTCCGACAATGGCGAAAATCGCCCAGAAGTGCCCGGATATTGAAGTTACGGTGGTGGACATGAACGCCGCGCGGATCGCCGCGTGGCAGTCCGATAACCTGCCCGTCTTCGAACCGGGACTGCTTGAGGTCGTGAAAGAGGCGCGGGGACGGAATCTCTTCTTTTCCACCGAGGTCGACGAAGCGATCAAAGCCGCGGACATGGTGTTTATTTCAGTGAACACACCGACGAAGACCTACGGGGTGGGGGCGGGACGCGCCGCCGACTTGCGCTTCGTTGAAAAGTGCGCCCGCCAGATCGCGCGCGTGTCGGAGAGTGACAAAATCATCGTGGAGAAGTCGACGCTTCCCGTGCGCACGGCGGAGTCCATTAAGAAGATTCTCGATATGTCGGACACAAAGGCGCGCTTCCAAGTACTCTCCAATCCGGAGTTTCTCGCCGAGGGCACCGCGATGGAGGATCTCGAACGCCCCGACCGCGTCCTTATCGGCGGTGAAACGACGCCGGACGGCGACGAGGCGGTCGCCGCCCTTGCGGATGTCTACGCCCGCTGGGTGCCGCGCGGGAATATTATCACGACAAACCTCTGGAGTTCCGAGTTGTCGAAACTCACGGCCAACGCTTTCCTCGCGCAGCGCATTTCCTCGATCAATGCCATTTCCGCGCTGTGCGAGGCGACGGGCGCCGATGTCGACGAGGTCGCCTACGCGATCGGGCGTGACAGTCGGATCGGGCCGAAATTCCTGCGCTCCAGCGTGGGCTTCGGCGGCAGCTGTTTTCAGAAAGATATCCTCAATCTTGTTTACCTGTGTGAGCATTTCGGGCTGCCGGAAGTGGCGGATTATTGGGCTTCGGTCGTGCGTATGAACGATTACCAAAAGCGCCGCTTCAGTACGAAGATCGTTCGCACTCTCTTTAACACGGTATCGGACAAACGCATCGCGATACTCGGCTTTGCCTTCAAAAAAGACACGAACGACACGCGTGAGTCGGCCGCCATCTACGTGTGCCGTGATCTTCTCGAAGAACATGCGCGGATCGCAATTCACGATCCGAAGGTTTCGGAAGACCAAATCCGCGCGGACCTCGGGCAGCGCGAGGTGAATCCCGACGGCTCCATCAATGAACAGGTGGTCATCTGTGACGACCCCTACGAGGCCTGCCGCGGGGCGCATGCCGTTGTCATCCTCACCGAGTGGGATGCCTTCCGCAACGACCGTCTCGACTATGCGAGGATCTACCGCCACATGGAGAAACCGGCCTTCCTTTTCGACGGCCGCAACCTCACCGACCTCGCCGCGCTGCGCAAGATTGGGTTCGAGGCCCACGGCGTCGGGAAGTCTGCGGACTGACCGGGATTGATTTCACGCGGGTTTTGCCTCAACCATTGGGTCAGCATGTCTGAAGATATCTATCCGGAGTTCGCCCGCATGCTCAAGCGTGCCGACAAGGAGCGGTTACTTGGGCAACGCGGTCTCGTGCTGTGGATGTACGGGCTCAGCGGGTCGGGAAAGAGCACGCTAGCCAATGCCTTGGAGCGGCGATTGCACGCGGAGGGGCGCTTTACCCAGATCCTTGACGGCGACAATATCCGCACCGGGCTCAACCGGAACCTCGGCTTCTCCGACGAGGACCGTGCCGAGAACATCCGCCGCATCGCTGAAGTGGCGAAGCTTTTCCTCTACGCGGGCGTGGTGACCCTCGCCAGTTTCATCACTCCTCGTCGCGCCCTCCGTGCCGCCGCCCGTGAGATCGTTGGTCCCGGCGATTTCATCGAGGTATACGTGCGCGCTCCCTACGAGGTCTGTGCCGCGCGCGACCCCAAGGGGCTCTACGCCCGCGCTGAGAAAGGCGCGGTGGCCCGGTTTACGGGCAAGGACTCCGCCTTCGAAGAACCGGATGCCTCCGACGAAGCAGTCATTGTCGATACCGCCGCAGACGACCTTGCTGCCTGCGTCGGGCAACTCTACGCCATCGTCGCCCCCCGTGTCGCGCCTGCGGGCTGATGCCTCCATACCGTATACGGGCTTCGGTCTTTGCTGCCCTCAATCGGGTATCCGCAGTGCCGCGCTACGGGCATGGCGCGGACTCGCCACAAAAATTTCCGGCCCGCGCAAGGCCTCGAGCGCATGTGTGCCGGGTGGTTTGCGCAGGCGCGTCAGTGCCGCTGCGCCGTCACCCTCCGTCAGCCACTTCTCCGTTCCCAGCACGCGGCCATGCGTCATGAAACGCAGCCGTAGGCGCAGCAACTCGTGCGGGTCCAGTTCTCCGCCCGCCTCTGCCGTGCGGCGCAGCACTTCCGGATCCACGCGCCCGCCCGTGCCGCCGCGTCTTTGCGCCGCACCCTTGCCGAGCATCAGCAAGCGGTAGCGCGCCAGCGCGCCCGCCTCCCCGCCGTCGCCCGGACGGCACTTCGCCAGCGAGGCGCGCAGGTCTTCAT
>SKLD01000079.1 GCA_007123395.1 Opitutales bacterium | reverse complement strand
TGAGGCGTCGTCGGCGCGCAACTCCACGCCCTGTGCCCGGAGTTCGCGGGCGACGGTCGGCAGGACGGTGTCGAGGAGGGCGCGGTGGACGACGAGGTTTTCCGCTGCGTTGCACACGGAGGGACGCTGACACTTGGCGTTAACGGTGACAGCGAGGGCCATGGCGGGATCGGCGGCCTCGTCGAGGTAGACGTTGCACACGCCCTTGTAGTGCTTGATTACGGGCATGCGCGCGTTCTCCGCGACGAACCGGATGAGCCCCTCGCCGCCGCGCGGGATGAGGCAATGGATGTAGTCGTCGAGCTTGAGAAGGATCTTGAGGGCGGCGCGGTCGGTCGTGGGAACGAGTTGGACGGCATCGGGCGCAATCCCCGACTTTTCGAGGGCGCCACGGATGATGTCGGCGAGGGCGGTGTTGGTGTGAAAAGCCTCCTTGCCGCCGCGGAGGATGGTGGCATTACCGCTCTTGAGGCAGAGGATGGCGCAGTCGACGGTGACATTGGGGCGCGACTCGTAGATGATCCCGATGACGCCGATGGGCACGCGCACCTTGCGGATGGAGAAGCCCTTCGCGTGGGTGCGTTCCTCGAGGACGGCGCCGACGGGGTCGGGGAGGGCGGCGACTTGGCGGATGCCCTCGACCATGGCGTCAAGGCGGGCGTCAGTGAGGCGCAGGCGGTCGAGGAGGGCGTTGCTCAGTCCGCTCTCCGCGCCGGCGTCGAGATCACGCTTGTTGGCCGCGAGAATGGCCTCCCGTTCTTGCGGGATCGCTTCGGCGAGGTGGTCGAGAAAGGCGTTCTTGGCCGCCTCCGGGAGCGTGGCGAGGGCAAGCGACGCCGCGCGGGCGCGTTTTGCCAGTTCGACAAGGGCGGTTTCGGACGAGTCGGTGCTCTGTGACATGCGCCCATCAAAGGGCGCGGGCGGCGGGCAAGTCAACGCCGTGGGCGAGGCTCAATCCACCGCGTAGAGGGCCTTGGTTTCTTCGACGAAGCGCTCGCGGGTGAGTTCAATGAAGTTGACTTGGCGGAAGACGCGGGTGCCGGGGTCGAGGGGCGGGGTGAGTTCGCGGAATCCGCGGTTGAAGCCCCAGTCCCGGTTTGGAGCGTTGTAAACGCGGTTGCCGAAACGCCACGGACCGGTGAAGGCTTCGCTCTGGAAGAGGTTTATCATGGAGCCGCGGTAGGTTAGAGTACGACCGCTCCACGCTTCGAGGAAGCGGGGAAAGTTTTCCACGCCGCCGCTGTAGGTCCGGTCGCGGGAGGGTACGTTGCCGGTGACGATGGCGGCGGAGACAACCGTGTTGGCGGCGGAGCGGTTGCCCAGAGTACTGCGGCGGCTGAGGGCGTTGCTCCAGTTGTTGCTGAGGACGGTGACGGCATCGGCAACGAGCGCGGCGGGTGCTTCGTGCCCGGGTTCGCCGAAGTTGCTCATGTCCTCCGGTTCGGTGGCGGTGCCTCCGCCCGAGGGAGCATTGAAATCGCCCTGCACGTAAAGACCGGTGTTGGTGGCGAGAGTGAGCCCGCGGGGCGCTTCGGAATCGACGGCGCGTCGGTTGGGGAGGACGGCGCCGTTGTGCAGTTGCACGGCCCAGTTGGCGTTAGCGGGGATGACGTGGTCGTCGCGGCCGGGATCGGGCACTTCGGGCATGTGGATGTAGACGCCGCCGTTCCACGGAATGTTGGTATCGGCGTCCTCCACCCACTCGCGCATCACGGCCATGTCGAGGCGCAGTAAGTTGATGCGGCCGCGGGCATCGTCGGTGTTGTTTCTTGCTTGGCGGTAATCATACATCCCGGAGGTGACGGTGCCCGAGTTGGCGTCGCCATCTTGTGCATAGGGCTGCACCTCCCAGAAGACATTG
This sequence comes from Opitutales bacterium, assembly GCA_007123395.1. Lineage (GTDB taxonomy): Bacteria > Verrucomicrobiota > Verrucomicrobiia > Opitutales > Oceanipulchritudinaceae > SLLG01. Next base: position 7,581 of record SKLD01000079.1, on the reverse strand, counting down.
TCCGGATCGAGCAGGATCTCGTTGCCGGAGCGGTCGCGCAGGACGACGTTGCCGCTCTGGATGCCGGAAGCGTCGATCACAATTTCGGACTGGGTCGACCACTTGCTCTGTTCGAGCGTGCGGTAGAGTTCGCGTTCCTGTTCGTCGGAGATGCCTTGAAAGAAGGATTCATCGCGCGGTGGTTGGATAAGGTGATGGGCAGGGTTGAAGGAGGCCGAGTCGGCGCTTTCCGACATTTCGCGGATCGCCTCTAGGCCGACAGGCGACTGCGGCGTGACCCCGTGGACGCCCGTGACGAGCCCGCCGCGGAAGTTCTGGAGGGCAAGTTCGCGAAAATCCGGGTGATTGCTGTCGAGGTGTCCGCCGTGCGGGTTGGCGTCGATGAGGCGCCGCAGGTAGTCGCTGCTGTTGTCGCCCGCACGCAGGTCGCGCAGGTAGATATTGTTATTTGCCGTTTCGCCGGCGCGCCCCGAATCGGGATGGCGCCCGACGAAAAACCCGTCGGGGGCCATGACGCGGCCGTGAACATTGAATCTGGCCCCGGCACCGAGCCAAACTTCGCGACCGTATATCGGGCCGCCTTCGCCGAGGTCCATCGTGGCACCGGGCCATACTTCGAGAACATCGCTGTAATAGACGGCGAACTGATAGAGGGACTCGTCGATCACTTGAAACGTCTTGCGGGTGTAGGCGTCGCGGGTGCCCTGACGCCCCCCGTCGACGCGCGCGCGTGCATAGAGCCGCACCTCGCGCACGGCCGCGCTTTGGAAGAAGTCCATGCCTTGCTCGGGAAGAAGCTCGTTGGAATCGATGTCGACGATGACCGGATCGCCCTGATTGAGAACGACTCCGCCGAGGGAGATAGGGCGGCTGACGAAGGATTGGTGGTTGGGCCATGCCGCGCCGCCGCCGCTGCCTTGGTTCGCACCCTGGCCTTGGCCCTGTCCCTGCCCTTGGCCGGGACCGCCGGAGTCACCGAGCCCGGGCGGGGCGACGATGCGCGAGCCGCTGCGGTGCTGCAGAAAACGGAGAAAATCGGTCTCAAGCCGCAGCGCCGTGGGCCGGTCGGGGCGTAGTTCCATGGCGGTGAGCTGGTGGGTGCGGTCGAAGCGGCGGCGCAATTGCGCCATGCCGTGCTCGAGGACACTCTCGGCGGCGAGGCGTGCTTCGTTGGCGAGAAGGTCGGACTGGTTGAGGCGCGATTCGGTGACGGCGTAGTTGAAGGACGACGCAATGACGAAGCCGATGGAGATGGTGAAGACGAGGATAACGGCAATCGTGGAACCGCGGCGGTTGGCCGGGCGTTTTTGCGGAGCGTCGGATTTCATGGCACTTAACCTCTCGGGCTGATGGTGAAGTTGTAGGTGTTGGTGGTGCGGCGGTGGTCGTTGCCGTGGTAGATCTCGCCGTTGACGACGACGGACTCGCCGAGGCGGCTGTAGAAAAAGAGCCGCTCGTCCGCGAGCCCGCGGGAAAGTTGAAGGACTTGGCGCCGTTCGCCCGCGGAAAGGATATCGGTGACAAGCCCGCGCACGGTGTGCTGCGAGGAGTCGATTCCCGCGGACTCGGCGTCAGGCAGAGCGTAGTTGCGTTCGTAGCGCCACACGGGGCCTTCGGATTGTTCCGGTCCCGCTTCGCGCGCGAAGATAATGATGCGGGTAACGAAAAACCGCTGTGCTGCGCCCGGCGAGGCGTCTTCGATGGATTCCGGCTCCGCCCAAACGAGGGCGAGGACGTCGCCGCTTTGCCCGGATTGCCGCTCGCTGAGGTCTTCCAGGGATGTGTAGATGCGGAAGTCGCGGGCACTGCGGCCCGACCGCGAGATTTCGTTGGTGAAGGCCCGCACGTCTTTGGCGATGAGGAGCTTGTTTGTGCTGTCGAAGAGGCTGCGCCCCGTGCCGAGGACGAGCTGGTGAAAGGCGGCGAGGACCAGCACCGATAGGCCGATGGCGATCATCAGTTCGACCAAGGTGAAACCGGCTTTCGCGGAACGGTTGCGGTATTGTTGGTGGCGGTGGTTCATCGTCTGCACAGTCAGGCGGTAGGAATGGGTGTTATCAGCGCGGCACCCGCGAGCGGACGTAGACGAACGAGCGGGTGCGTTCCTGCCCCGAGAGAGCTTCGTTCCATTGAATCCGCACAATGATGTTGAGGGCGTTATCGGGATTGCCCTCGGCGCGCTCCACCATCGGCAGAACCGTCAGCGGCATGGTGGCTGTTTCCTCGCCTTCGACATCCGTGATGAGCGGTATCTCAATGGTGTTGCCCTCGCCTTCGTATCCGACCGGGCGTATGCGGATGGACTCCGGCGATCCGTCACGGGTGAAAAAGTCCCAAAGAGCATTGTTATCAGCGGCGATTTGGAGAAGCGGAAATTCTGCGGAGATCAGTTGTTCGAGAAAGCCCGTGCCAACGGCCACGGCGAGCGACTCGCGCATGTTCGATTCTGCCGTCTTGCGGATTTGCATCGTGGAGGAAATGACCCCTGCGGCGAGAATAGTGAGCAAAACCATCGCCACGACAACTTCGACAAGGCTGAACCCGGCCCGTCCGGAGTTTACGGTCCCGGAGCGATTGTGCAGGCAGCGTTTGTTTTTCATGGCAAGTGCGACAGAGACACCGTCGGTGGACGGCAAGCTGAAGTTGTGAGGAAAAGGTAGGAAATGCGAATGGCCGAAGGCAATTAAATAGGCATTTATGCCTAATTTTATGATATTATTTACCCCACGAATAGCGTGTCGCAAGCCGGGCGGTAAGATCCAGGCGGTTTAACAGGCATGTTTGTAAAATCTTTTTCTCGTCGCCATGTCGGTGGGTGGGCGCAAGCTGGGGGCATGGAGAGGGAAAAGCCATTGCAGTGCGGGGTCATCGGTGTCGGGTCGCTCGGGCAGCACCACGCGCGAGTGTATGCGGAGATGGAGGGCGTGGAACTCGCCGGCGTCTACGACGCGGACGGCGCACGGGCGACAGAAGTTGCGGGGCGTCATGGGGCGCGGGTTTTCGAGTCGGCGGAGCAACTCGGCAACGCCTGTGACGCGGTGAGCGTGGTGGTGCCGACGGACCGCCACTGCGAGGTGGCGCTGCCGCTTCTCGAGAGGGGATGCCACCTGCTGATTGAAAAACCCATCTGCGCGAGCCTTGAGGAAGCCGAGCGCGTCATGGAAGCGGCAAAGGCCGCCGGTGTGCTCGTGCAGGTCGGGCACATCGAGCATTTCAACCCGGTGATGGGTTATCTTGAAACGGCGGTGAGTGAGCCGCGCTTTATCGCGGCGGACCGTCTCGCGCCGTTCACGCCGCGCGGTACCGAAGTAGGCGTGGTGCTCGACCTCATGATCCACGATATCGGGGTGATTCTCGAATTGGTGAAGCGACCGATCAAACGAATCGAGGCGGTGGGGGTAAATGTCCTTTCGTCCACCGAAGACATCGCGAATGCCCGCATCGTCTTCGAAGGCGGTTGCGTGGCTAATATCAACACAAGCCGTGTGAGTCTTAAGAAGGTGCGCGAGATCCGCGTCTTCCAGCGGGAGGCCTACCTGTCGCTCGATTTCATGGGGCAGAAAGGGCACCTCATCCGCAAGCAGGGTCTCGCCCTCGACAAAGAAGACATCCCCATCGAGCGCGACGAACCGCTGAAGCTCGAACTCCTCTCCTTCACCGACTGTATCCGCCGCGCGCGCGACCCGAAGGTCGGCGGACAACTTGGCAAGACAGCGCTCGAAGTAGCCATGCAGGTGACCGCGCAAATACGCGCGGCCATGGATTGACGATTTATCCGTATGGAACCCGGCAGTGAAATAACGTTGCGCGCCATGGCGGCGGGAAGTGTCGACGTGCTCTTTATCGCCGGCGAGCACTCTGGCGACGAGCACGCTGCCGAAGTGATCCGCGGACTGCGGAGAAAAGCACCGGAGCTGACCATCGCCGCCGTCGGGGGCGCGCGCATGGAGGCGGCAGGTGCTGTCCTCCTCCACGACCTCACCGCGACCTCTGTCGTCGGCTTGGTCGAAGTGCTTCGTCACTACCGCTACTTCAGGCGTCTTTTCGAGGCTCTCCTGCATTGGGTGGGGCAACACCGGCCGCGCGTCGTCGTGCTCGTTGATTATCCGGGGTTCAACTTACGCTTCGCCTCGGCCCTGAAAAAGGCGGGCGTCAGCCGCAAAGGCGGCGGGACGACAGCCGTCTATGGATACATCTCGCCGCAGATTTGGGCGTGGAAGGCGCGGCGGCGCTTCCGCATGGCGGAGGTCCTCGACGAGTTGGGCGTGATTTTTCCCTTCGAGGTCGGCTGCTTCGCCGACACCGCACTCGATGCCCGGTTTGTGGGGCATCCCTTTCTCTTGCCGGAGGCGGAGCCCTCGCTCCGGTATGACGCGGACGGCCCCGTCTTACTCTTGCCCGGCAGCCGTCTCCAGCCCATCGGGCGTATTTTTCCCGCCATGCTGCGGGGAGCGGCGCAGGCCTGCCGCGAGGGATGGCTCGACGCCGTCAGCGTGATCTACCCGAGCGAAGAAGCGCGCGCTTTGATCGGGCGAATCTATTCCGCGCAAGGGGGCGGAGACCCGCTCCCGCGGCTTGAGCTTATTCGCTCGGGTGAACCGACCGGGGGGCGCGCTGTTCTAACCAGTTCCGGCACAATGTCACTGGCCTGCGCCCTCGCCGGCATCCCCGGCGCGATCGTCTACCGTGCGCACCCGCTCACTTATTTTATCGGGCGGCAGGTCGTCCGTGTGCCCTACCTCGGTATCGCCAACCTCATCCTTGAGCGCCCGTTCTATCCCGAGTACATCCAAGGTGACGCCACGGCGGACTGTCTCGCGCGGGAGCTGCGGGAGTGCCTGCACAAGCCGGAGCGGCGGGCCGCCGCGGCCAAGGGGGCCGACGAATTGCGCGCCGTGCTTGCCGCGCCCGCGCGGGAAGGTCCGCACGACCGCATACTTTCGCATGTTGTTTGAAAACAGCGTCAATAATTCTCTTTTGCCGGAATTACCCCGACCGGCTCCAAAAGCGGCAGCGGAAGTCACTCCCCGGGATGCTCAAGGGCACAATACCCCGCCCGCGAGCGCGCCACCGCCAGATCCATGTTGTCGAGGAGTTCGACAGGCCGGCACGGCGGCGGACGCTTCAGCTTGCCAAGGACACGCGCCCCTTCTCCGTGCTCCAGCCAGTCGCGCGTTCCGAGCGCCCGGCCCTCCGTGAGAAACCGCGCGCGCAACCGCAGCAATTCGTGCGGCTGCAGCTCCCCGCCGTTCTTCACCGCTTCCAGGAGCGCCGCCGGATCGATCCGCGCGCCGCTGCCGTCGCCTTTCGCCCCCGCTCCCTTCCCGAACATCAGCAGACGGTAGCGCGCAAGCGCTTCCGCCGTGTCCTTCGCCGCCGGAAAGCACGCGGCGAGCGCACGGCAGAGAGTCTCGTTCCCCGCGAGCGCCTCCGCATAGCCGCACCAGCGGTAGTTCTCCGGCAGATCCGCCAGACCCGCCCGCACCGCGTTCAAGTCGATGTAGGCCGCGATCAGTCCCACCAGCCACGGCGTGTCCTGCACGAGCACGCTGCCGAAACGCTCCGCCCACAGCGTGCCCGCCGTCCCGTGCGCGAGATTGAACCAGCGCGTGTAGCGCTGCCGCAACGTGCGCATGAACTCCGAGATGTCCCCCATGCGACGGCGCAGCCGCTCCCGCAGCGCCTCCGCCGTCTCCGGCGGGTCGTTCGCCAGCGCGTGCGCCAGCTCGTCCGCATTGAGCCCGCTCCACTGCGCCCGCGACTCCCCGTAGAGCGCGCGGTAGCGTTGCACCAAGGTGGCATCGTCGCACAACCGCGCCGCCGGATCAATGCGCACAAGGATATGGAAGTGCGTCTCCAGCACACAGTAGGTGATCACCTCCACCCCGCTGAACTCCGCCGCGCGGTGCAGTGCCGCCACCCATACCTCCCGCTGACCCTCCGCCAGCAAGCGCCGCCTCTGGATCACCCGCGATGTCACATGGTACACCGCCAGCCCATCATCACGTTTTATTCTGATTTCACCCATCTTGGAAAAACCCTAGAGCCTCCGGATACAAAACACAAGATACTTCTTCAAGAATTTTTATATGCCACGCATGGGAAGTGAATTAATGAAATTTTCTATGGCACATTCCTGAGGCATCTTGCAATATAAATTTCTTCGAGAAACTGAATTTGGGCGCTGGTTGCGCGGTTGTTACGCAGGCTTTCCAGTGTCGCCCGAAATGGCCGGGGGAGGTCCGTCGGGGAGCCGGGCGGCGGGAGATTCGCGTCATCGCATACATTCCGCCGTTGACGGGTTCACGCTTTCCCATAGCGCGGGGGTCCGTTGCGAAGCAGAGGGGTCTCCCAAACGCCGCTTCGGCGGCAACCTGAACCCGGAGGCAGGGTCCTTCTGTTCTAACAATCTAGGATTTAGAAACCTCACGAACCAATCAGGACGGGTGGATCAAGAGTTCTGAGCCCGAATGGCCGGCGGGCGGTGACAATGCGCAAGAGAGGCTAGACAGCGGCTTGATTGCCCGTAACACTACCGCTGCATCATGAAAGTCTATATTAATGGCGGGTTTGTCGACGAAGCGGACGCGAAGATATCGGTGTTCGATCACGGATTGCTCTACGGCGACGGCGTCTTCGAAGGCATCCGCCTTTATAAAGGCTGCGTTTTCAAGCTCGACGAGCATCTCGAGCGGCTGGAGATGTCGGCCAAGGCCATCCTCCTTGACCTGCCCATGTCGCGGCGGGAGCTGTCCGACGCCGTCTGCGAAGCTTGCCGTGTGAACGGGCTGAGTGACGGCTACATCCGCCTCGTCGTCACGCGCGGGGTCGGCACTCTCGGCCTCAGCCACAAGAACTGCAAGAATCCGCAGGTCATCATCATCGCCGACAAGATCGCGCTCTACCCGGAGGAGTTCTACACGCAGGGTCTGCGCATCATCACTTCACCCACGCGGCGCATCAATCCGGCGGCCCTTCCGCCCATGGTCAAGTCGCTTAACTACCTCAACAACATCATGGCCAAAGCCGACGCCGGCCTCGCCGGCTGCCTCGAAGCCATTATGCTCAACGATCAGGGCTACGTCGCCGAATGCACCGGCGATAACATCTTCCTCCGGCACAAGGACCGTTGGGCCACGCCGCCGTTTCACGCCGGCGCCCTCAAGGGCATCACGCGCGGGGCCGTCCTCGAAATTATGGCGGAGCGCGGCATTGCCTGCCACGAGACCAACATCACCCGCTACGAAGTGTGGACGGCGGACGAGATCTTTCTCACCGGCACCGCCGCCGAACTGATCCCCGTTGTCGAAGTCGACGGACGCAAAATCGGCACCGGCCAACCCGGCGAAGACACCCTCAAGCTCCTTGACGCTTTCCAAGACCGCGTCACCCGCGACGGGACGATGCTGTAGTTCGACGGGACCTTTGCCGGAACTAAGTGCAGTCGGATTGGCGCTCAGGCGATCTCAAGACATTCCAGCCCCTCGTCCACGGTGGCGAAAATCGGGATGAGGGTGTGCAGGTTGGCCATGCGGAGGGACCTTTCCACGAACATGTTGGGCCGCGCGATGCTTAGCTTGC
>SKLD01000163.1 GCA_007123395.1 Opitutales bacterium | reverse complement strand
TCCTGCACGAGCACGCTGCCGAAGCGCTCCGCCCACAGCGTCCCCGCCGTCCCGTGCGCGAGATTGAACCAACGCGTGTAGCGCTGCCGCAAGGTGCGCATGAACTCCGAGATGTCCCCCATGCGACGGCGCAGGCGCTCCCGCAGCGCCTCCGCCGTCTCCGGCGGGTCGTTGGCGAGCGCGTGCGCCAACTCGTCCGCGTTGAGCCCGCTCCACTGCGCCCGCGACTCCCCGTAAAGCGCGCGGTAGCGCCGTACAAGCGTGGTGTCGTCACACTCTTTCGCCGCCGGATCGATGCGCACCAGAATATGGAAGTGCGTCTCCAGCACACAGTAGGTGATCACCTCCACCCCGCTGAACTCCGCCGCACGGTGTAGCGCCGCCACCCACACCTCCCGCTGACCCTCCGCCAGCAACCGCCGCTTCTGAATCACCCGCGACGTCACATGGTAAACCGCCGGCCCGTCTTCAAGTTTGATACGAATCTCGCCCATTTTTGAATATGCTTAATGTTTTTGGATTTATAACCTTATAATATTTCTTGAAGCAAAAATTTTCGTGCTGCACCCCGCACGGTTCCTGCAATCCATGACACACACTGGAAATACAGTGCAATAAAATTTTCTTCGAGACAAATAATCTAAGGTTTTGCCGCGAGGTTTCGGGCGGCCCGTTGATGCAGGGGCTTAGCGGCAAACCTGTGCGGTGGCCGGCGGCCGGCTGAGATTCGCGCCACCGATGCTGTTCCGCGCGGAAGTATCGTGGCGCGACCTCGATTTGGGTCAGGCAGCGCGTGGCGCGTGCGGCCTGCCGATGCGGTGCGCAAGCGCTTACGGCCCCGAATCTTTCACGCGCAGCAGAGCAGGGGGCCAAGATGACCACCCTGCCACGGAGGACGGCGCGCGCCTCGGATTGATTTACGCCGCAGAGCCGTTCACTCGGTGTCACGATAGCTTCACCGAAATAAGGAGTTCTGAGGATAGAATTTGATAGCGGTCAATCCTGCCCGAGAAGCACCTCCGTCATGGATTCGGCAAGCTGCCTCAACAATGCGCTTTTGCCGAGAGCGAGCGAGGTATGGTCGCCGGGCTCCCACAAGCCGTCGGCGTCAAAGTGAAACCGGCGGGGCGTCTCCCCGCGCTTGCGCGCCCACGTCCACGCCGCTTCAAGGCGGATGGCGCCGTCCTCCATCGCATCAAACCGGTCGATGGACACGGATACACGCCCAAGCGTCCCCGCGCCCTCGCGCGGCGTGTCGATACCGCGCAGGCGCAGGTAGGCCCGCAGGGTCTCCGCCGCTTCATCGCCGAACGGCTCGCTCCACAGGCGCACAACGTTGTAATCAATCTCCGCGTCGGCCCGACGAACGGCGATCTTGCGTCCGTCTAGAGAAGCCGGAACACGCAGGGAATCGAGGCGGACAGAGGGCGCGCCTTCGGAGAGAGACGCATCCTCCACCGGGCGCATTGTGAAAAAGCGGCCGGCGTCCTCCACCGGCCGGAAGGGCGCGCACGCGACAGCACCCGCGAGCAGGCAGAAGGCAAGGCAGAAAATCGATGCGCGGCGGCGGGCCGCGAGGGATTTCTCGCAAGGGGAGATACTCATCTTCGCGGTTCCCTTCCGGAAAGAATGGCGCTCGGGTTACGCTCCAAGTACTCGGCCAGCTCGCGCATGGCACGGGCGGCAAGCGTGAATTCGCGCATGGCCTCGGCAAAGACGGTGCGCGCCGGCGAGTCCGGAGACATTGTTTCCGTCACTGACCCGGCCATTTCATCAAACGTATCCACGGCGAGGGCGAGCCGGGCCATCAAAGCCCGCGCGTCGTCGACAAGCGGGCCGGCGTGCTCGCCGAGATCGTCCGCCACGCGACGGAACGCCGCCATCGTTTCAGTCGCTTCGGCGATCATTTCTTCCAGCGAACCGTCGCCCGCAAACTTGGCCACGGCGTCGGCGGCGGCGACGAAAGCCCGGCTCAGCTCCGGTCCATCGATTCCCTCGACGAGAGCGTTGGTATTGTCCAACAACTCCTTTATTGACTGGTTCATTCCTTCGAAATCAATCGCCCCGAGCCGTGCGAACAGCTCGGACGTTGTCGTGCCCACCCGGGCCATCACTGACGGGGAAGTGGGGATTTCATTGAACTCGGGAGTCTTTTGGTGCGTGCGGAAAGGTGTATCCGGCTCTTCAAAGTAATCCAACTCAACAAACAACTGTCCCGTGATGAGGCTCTCCAGTTGCAGCCGGGCGCGAAGTCCGCCTTTCACCAAGTCTTCCGTCTGTCGGTGGTCGCTGAAATCCACATCCACGCCAAGCACATCGTGGATACGACGGGTGTCCACCCGCCCGAATACGGGTATGGCGGCCGAATCGGCGCGCTGGTTGTAGCGAATACGGATGTCGCTCACCTGCCCGATGGGCACACCGCGGAACTTCACCGGCGCGCCGACTGACAGGCCGTTCACCGACTCATCGAAATAGAGGACGAACTCCTGCTCTTGCGCGAACAGCCGCATTGAACCAACCGTAAGGATCGTGGCCAGCGCCAGCAGCACCGCCCCGATTCCGAAGGCTCCGATCAACACATATTTTCGTTCACGCCCCATCTAATTTTCCACTCCTTGAGACGTGACGCACGGCACGCGGGCGCGCAACGCAAAACGCAACACCACCTTGCTCAGGCAAGCACCTCCACACCCGCCGGGACCGGCTCGCGCGACCGCAGGGGGTAGCGGTATATGTCACCCGCGAAATTGCGCAGGACGATCTCGTCGTCGTTGATTTCCTCGATGTATTCCGGATTGACGGGAATCTTCCCGCCCCCGCCGGGCGCGTCGATGACGAACTGCGGCACGGCGTAGCCCGAGGTAAAACCACGCAGGCCGCGGATGATGTCGATGCCCTTGCGCACATCGGTGCGGAAGTGGCGCGAACCGGTGATGAGGTCGCACTGGTAGAGGTAGTAGGGCCGCACACGCATGCGCAGGAGGCGATGCACCAGCTCGCGCATAGTTTCCAAGTCGTCGTTGATCCCGCGCAGCAGCACACTTTGGTTACCCAGCGGCACGCCCGCAAAGCTCAGCCTCTCCGCCGCGTCATACAGCTCCTGCGTGCACTCACGCGGATGGTTCACATGGATGCTTATCCACACCGGGCCGTGACGGCGCAGCAGGTCCTGCAAATCCGGTGTCACCCGCTGCGGCAGAAACACCGGAATGCGCGAGCCGATCCGAATGAACTCCACATGCGGAATCGCCCGCAGCCGCCCGAGCAAGTAATCCAGCTTCTTGTCAGCGAGCAGCAGCGGATCGCCTCCGCTCAAGAGAACGTCGCGGATCTCCGAATGCTCTTCGATGTAGCGCAGGGCGTTCTCGTAGTTTGGATGGAAATCGTGACCCTCGGCGTTGGAGACGAGGCGGCTGCGTGTGCAATAGCGGCAATACGCCGCACACATGTTTGTCACGAGAAAGAGACACCGGTCAGGATACCGGTGCACCAGCCCGTCCACGCCCATCGCCGTCTCCTCCCCCACGGGGTCAAGCAGTTCCTCCGGTGACACGTGCATTTCGTCACCACGGGGGATGAGCTGCTTACGGATCGGGCAATCGGGGTCTTCGACGTCAATGAGGTTGAAGAAATACGGCGTGATCGCGAGCGCCAACTTTTTGTTCGCGTGGGCGCAGCCCGCTTCTTCCTCCGGCGTTAAGTCCATGAATTCCCGCAACCGCTCCACTGTCGTTATGCGGTTGCGCAACTGCCAGCGGTAGTCCCGCCATTGCTCCTCCGGTATGCCCGTCCAGTATCCCTGTCCGCGGTACCAGTCTTTCGGTGCTTTGCTTACGTTCATGCAGAAAATCTTCGGTTTGCTCCGGCAGGATGTAGCCCGCCTTGAGGTATTGACATATTCTAAAATCAGAATAATTAGAAAAGAAGAATCTATGGGTATTCCGGCGTAAACGTCAAGGGGCGCGCCTGATTTGAAGCGATGAAAAAAATGAATGAAAGCGACCGCGACCTGCTCGCAAAGCAGCTCTGGACAATCGGCGACCAGAGCCGGCTTCGGCTACTCGCCCTCTTGCCGCATTGCCCCGAAGCCGGCGAACCGATCAGCGTCTCGCGCCTTGCCTCCGCCCTCAACCTCAGTCAGCCGACGGTTTCCAACCACCTCGCCCGCCTTCGCACGCTGGGCATTGTGCGCCACCGCCGCCTCGGGCGGGAGGTTCATTACTGTATCGACCAAGCGGTGGCGCAAACCATTCTCAGTCGGTTGGAAGAGGCCTTGAAAACGCGGGAGACGCCTTCCCGAAAGGGCCGGGGCGCTCAGAGCTGAAAATCGGCAAGGAGGTCGAGAATCCAGCCGAACCCGCCGCGCCAGTCGACCCCCTCCAGCGCGTAGTTCAGGCGGATGGATATGGTGTCCGCGCGAAGGTCGGCGGTGCGGATACCGCCGGAAGCGCGGATCACAGCGGGGTAACCGGGGGTCTCGGGATCGAAAAGCTGGATGGAATAGGCATTGAGCGGAATTCCCGCCTCCAGCGCCTCCGAAAGCTTGCGCCGCACCTGCAAGCGGGGATCATCGGCGATTCCGGCGAGCACCTGCGCGCGTAGAGCAGGATCAAGAATGCGAATGTGTGCCATTGTGCCCGGCGACATCTCCAAGCGCCCCGCAAGCGGGAGGAGCCGCCCGTCCTCATAGCGCACCGGGATATGCCCGGAAAGCCTTCCCTCCACGGCATAGCGTTCGTCCGGAAACAGTTCCGCGATGGCGGCGGCGTCCACATTGTCGACGGTAAGAGTCAGGTCACCGCCAAAACCCTCGAGCGGATTCAGCGAGACAGGCTCGAGGCGCACTGATCCTCCGAGCACCCGCATGCTCAGCTCGCGGATCTCGAACCGGTGCGGAAACGGCCAATGCACCCGTAGCCGGACATTCGAAAGGACAAGATCGCCAACCGTAACCGAAGCCGCCCGCACCTCCTGCTCCCTCTCCATCACGGGCAGCCCCACCCATTGCATCGCGAGCCCCCCCGACACCCCGCGGAAGCGCACAGCGTCGGCGGCGAGAAACGAAATATCCTCAAAGACGGCCGCGACCGCCGCGCGCGCATCCATGCCGTCCGTTGCCGAAGCGCGCCCGCTCAACCGCAAAATGCCCGATACATCCGCTAACGGTGCAGTGTCGCTGAAAAGCGCGGCCAAACCGCCCACGACCAAGCCCGGCAACTCCAAGTCCCATTCCGCCTCCCACGGCCCGGCGGCATCGCTCCGGAAAAGGGAACCGCCTCCGAGAGCTTTGCCCGCGCCGTCGGCAAGCATCCACGTTCCATCCGTGCGCGTGCCTTCCATGTCGGCCCCCGCCGCCAACCGAGCCACGGCGCTCCGGTCATCCGACCGCGCGAGTGTCGAGGACAGCTCAATTACCGCGCGTTCGGCGAATAAATCACTTGCCCTGAACCGAGTGGATGTGAGCGCAGCCGCCGGAAAACGGTGCCAGCGCAGCGGAGAGGCTGTCATATCCGTCGTCCCGTCGGCGTGCCGCACGCGCAGCGCAAACGGATCGACACGCGCCTCCTGCCAGACAACGGAATCAAAGCCGATCTCACCCTCGAGGGCGGATTCATGCCAGACCGCCTGTGGCCTGGCGTCAAGACGCACAGTCGCCTCGAAAGAGAGTTCATCGCCGATCCGCGTCGGCACGGCGGGCGCCGTTAAGGAGGCCTTGCCCGTTTCGCCACAGTACGCTGCAGTCAACACACCGGCAATCCACGAAACCGCCGTTTCATCGAAGACAAAGCCAAAATCCTCGAATTCGAAGGAAAAATCCGTTGCCACATCATGCAGTCCGGTCCCCTCCGCCGTGCCGGAAAAGAAGAGGCCTCCGTGGAATCCGCGCGCCGGTGAATCCGGGTCGAAAAACTCCAGCCACCTCCCGATAGCATCTCCCGGCAGGTGCAGACGCCACCGCCCTTCCCATGGGTTGCCGGCGCGGCGCCGCCCCACAGTGCCCCCGCCGAGCGCCTCGTCGGCGGGGCCGAAAAGATCCCATGCCCCGCGAATACGCCCGCCCTGCAGGTGACCGCGCAGGGCGGTGTGTGCAAGCGGCGCACCGTCGGCAGTTTGCGCCGCCGTGGAGGCGATCTCAAATTCGGTCGATACACCGAGCGGCGATTCCAAGAGAAAGCGTGTGTCGAGAAAGGTCATTTCCGGATATCCGTGCCAGCGCAACGGGCTCACCTCACCGCGCAGGAGCGTCTCCTCATTATGGAGTCGCACGGCAAAGGCATCCACGGCGTGGCCGCCCGCCTCTACCCTACGCAACCCGACTTCTCCCTGCAGCGGCGAGGTCCACCATTCAGCGCGTGGGGTTAGATTCAGTCGCAGGGCAAAGTCAGCCTCACCGATTCCATTGACTCCGGCCCAGACTTTCGGCATCTCCACCTCTGCCCGCTCCGTCTCGGCGGAATAGAAGAGCGAAACCTGCTCCGGTTCAAACCACCAATCCGGACCAGCCGCCGCAAAGCCGTTGATGCCGAAGGACAGAAGACGCACCGTTTCCGGTCCAAGTTGGAAACCGAGCACGAGGGACTCGAACCGTGCCTCAAAGGACTCTGCCGAATACTCCAAACCGCTCGCCTCGATGAGTCCGCCTCCGCGCTCGAGAAGGTCGCCCCGCGTCTGCACCGCCGCCTCCCAGAGGATTTCAGGCAGCCGAGCCTTCGCACCTTTCGGCAGCCACTGGTCCGGATGCAACTCAACTGTGGGCGGGGAGATGCTTCGCAACCATTCCACACCGTCCACCACCGATCCGGCAAGGCGCAACGTGGCACGGCTGCTCTCCGTCGGAAACGTCGCCTCGAAACGCTGGAAGAGGTGCGGACCCTTTAGCCGGAAAAACCCTTCTGCTCCCTCCTCTCCCCGGCGGAAAAACAAGTCGAACTCCATCTCCTCGACAGCTTCGCCGTAGGTCGCCGTCAACCGCCCGGATTCCACACCAGCATTTCCCACCGGAGCATCCCGCAGCCGGGAAAGGAGCAGCGGCGTCTCCCAGAGCACAGCAGGATGCGGTAGCGGCGGCGGTACCCATGCCTCAACGACTTCCGGCGGGCGCGGCGGCGGTGCCTCCGGCTCATATAGCGGTTCCGGCGGAGGCGGTTCGACGAAGACTTCCTCTCGCAGCCAATCCTCCAGAGCGGCGACATTCACCGAAAGCGCGGGCTCGAGCAAAAAAACGCTCTCCAGCCGTCCCTCCCTGAGCCCCCGCAGGGTGTATTCGAGTTCAAGCCGCCGCCATGCCGCATCCGCCCCGGCGTAGCGGAACCGCGTCTCCCCGAGCACTGCCCCGCGCATACCCGCATACTCGACCGACGTGCTCACTGGATGGCCTGTGAGCTTTGCGCCCTCCCGTTCGATCCAACGACCGACCAGCCAAGGCACGCCGTGCAACACAAGGAAATACCCGAAGCCGCAAACAATTGCGGCAACCACGAATACCTTCGCAAGCCATCTCCGCCACCCCCGGCCCGCCGCACGATTGGTTTCCGGCATCAGCGCTTCCGGCTCAATTCTCGCGGAGGCCTTCCGCCGAGATGCGCGGTGGATCAAAGAAGGAATTGAAGACCCCGGGGTTCATTTCCGCGCGCTTCAAGCGCATTAACGAAACCTTTTCTCCGTTTCGGTAGCGCTCCACCCGCATGGCCACCCAGACATCATTCACTTTGACGTAATCGAAGAAACGCGATTCCGTAACGATGCGCTCGCCGTCAACAAAGGAATAGGTGCGGGTAAGAAACTCTTTAAAGGTCCGCGGGTCGATGAGGATCTCCATGCGCTGGTTATCTCCCGCAATCTCGACCACGTAATACTGCGAACGGCCGATCCTCTGCGGCGGAGCAAGGCGCATTTGCTGCCCTTCGGGCGGGCCCGCCACCAGCGGGCTGTCGAAGTCGCGGTCACTTTCGAACCGGAGTGCTTCCTCCCCTTCCATAACCTCAAACATTACCGGCGCACCATGCCGCTCGAACAGTCGCCACGTCTGTTCGCCATTGTGAGAGATCGTGAGATCATTCTGCATGTGGCGTAGAATAATGCGCTTGTAGTGGGGACGCTTCTTGACGAGGGCCACTTCGTAGGTTTCGCCACCCTCTTCCAGCGTGCCGAAGACGCGCAGACTCTGGATTTCCGCAAGATTTTCGGCACCACCGTTGGCATCGATGTAGCCCTGCCGTACTTCCTGCAGGTCCGTCAGTGTAGCTTGTCCACTCAGCAGCGGGGCAAGGAGGGCGAACAAAAAGGCGGCAAAAAAAGAGCGGCGCATGACGTTGTGTATGACAAGAGTTCTTTTCGAATAAAACGGCATCTCAAACAAGAGCATGGAGCCGCGGGATGCCTTTTCAATCCTTTTGCACCGCTCCCCGGCACACAAAAGAATGAGCGCGCCTGCAAAACCGCGAGTGAGGGTCAATTCTGCTTTGACAAGTCCCTCCCATCCTTGGATTTATCTCAAACAAGATCCACGAACGGCGGATTTTTCCAATCACCTCAAAGGCATCACCTTGGGCTTCTTTTCAAACGACATAGGAATCGACCTCGGCACCGCCAACACCCTCGTGTTCGTGCGCGACAAGGGCATCGTCCTGCGGGAACCGAGCGTCGTTGCCATCAAGAACGACACCCGCGAAGTCATCGCGGTCGGCGAAGAGGCGAAACGCATGCTGGGGCGCACTCCCCTCGACATAACCGCCCTCCGGCCGATGAAGGACGGCGTTATCGCCGACTTCGAAATCACGGAGGCCATGCTGCGCTTTTTCATCCAAAAGGTCGGCAATAACATGCGTTTCGTCCCGCCCCGCGTCGTTGTAGCCGTGCCCAGCGGCATCACCGAAGTCGAGCGCCGGGCCGTCCGCGAAAGCGCCATCCACGCCGGTGCCCGCGAAGTCCGCCTCCTCCAGGAACCTGTCGCCGCCGCCATCGGCGTGGGCATGCCCATCGAGGAACCTACCGCCAACATGATCGTCGATATCGGCGGAGGCACCACCGAAGTCGCCATCATTTCCTTCTCCGGCGTGGTCTACACCAAGTCGATCCGCGTCGGCGGTGACGAACTCGACGCCGCGATCATCAACTACATGAAGCGAGCCTACAACCTCATGATAGGCGACCGTACCGCTGAGGAAATCAAGATGAAGATCGGCTCCGCGGCGCCTCTTGAGGAAGAGCTTACAATGGAGGTAAAAGGCCGCGACTCCGTCGCCGGACTGCCGAAAACCCTCCACATTTCTTCTCAAGAAATCCGCGAGGCCCTCAACGACACCGTTTCCTCCATCGTCGAACTCGTGCGCAATGCCTTGGAACGCTGCCCGCCCGAACTGTCCGCCGATCTAGTCGACCGCGGCTTCATCCTCGCCGGTGGCGGTGCCCTCATCCGCAACCTTGACCAACTCCTCAGTGACGCCACCGGTCTTCCCGTCATCGTCG
>SKLD01000145.1 GCA_007123395.1 Opitutales bacterium | reverse complement strand
CTTGGCCGCTGGAAAGCAGGCCGCCAGCGCGCGGCAGAGGGACTCCTTTCCCGCAAGCGCCTCCGTATAGCCGCACCAACGGTAACTCTCCGGCAGGTCCGCCAAGCCCGCCCGCACCGCGTTCAAGTCGATGTAGGCCGCGATCAGCCCCACCAGCCACGGCGTGTCCTGCACGAGCACGCTGCCGAAGCGCTCCGCCCACAGCGTCCCCGCCGTCCCGTGCGCGAGATTGAACCAGCGCGTGTAGCGCTGCCGCAAGGTGCGCATGAACTCCGAGATGTCGCCCATGCGGCGGCGTAACCGCTCCCGCAGAGCCTCCGCCACTTCCGGCGGATCGTTGGCGAGCGCGTGCTTCAGCTCATCCGCGTTGAGCCCGCTCCACTGCGCCCGGGAAGTCCCGTAAAGCGCGCGGTAGCGTTGCACCAAGGTGGCATCGTCGCACTGCCGCGCCGCCGGATCAATGCGCACGAGGATGTGAAAGTGCGTCTCCAGCACACAATACGTGATCACCTCCACCCCGCTGAACTCCGCCGCGCGGTGCAGCGCCGCCACCCACACCTCCCGCTGACCCTCCAACAGCAAGCGACGTTTCTGAATCACCCGCGATGTCACATGATAAACCGCCGGCCCGTCCTCACGTTTTATTCTGATTTCACCCATCTTGGAAAAACCTTGAGGCAGACAGATATAAAACACAAGAAATTTCTTCAAGAAAATTTTGCCGCGAGATAAGAGAAAAATCATGATTCATGCCATGCCACATTCCGGAGCCCCGTGCAATATCAAATGTCTTTGAGAAAGTGTACTCGGGCCGCCGGTTGCGTGGGTGTTGAGCGGGCTTTCCAGGGACGTCCGTTTGGGGGAGGAGACCGGCTGGAGATTCGCGCCATCGTATTCCTCCCCGCGCGGACGGGTTCTCGCTTTCCTCAGTGCGGGGAGCCCTTGCGAAGCAGAGAAGCCTGCCCTGACGCCGCTTCGGCGGCAACCCAAACCCGGAGACAGATCCTCCTGTTCTAACAAAGTAGAATCAAGCGCCGGTAGCAGCGGCCGCAGGTTTCCGGGGATTGGGTGCGTGCGGCGTCGCTGTCGGCGGATTGTGTGACAAACTCAATGATTGCTTTCGCGTTTTCGGAGTGAGGTATCCGGTGGCGATTGCGTCAGGAAAATCCTCATTTTTTCCTTTGCACCGCCTGCATAACTTATGCATCAAGACGTCTTCTAATACTATTAGGATAAATTCCCCCTGCTCAATGCCAAGTGCCAGTCAACACGAGATCGCCCGTATCCTGAATCTGTCGCAACCGACGGTTTCACGCTCGCTTGCGAACCACCCTGCCATCAACGCGGAAACCAAGGCCCTCGTCTGGGAGACGGCGGTGCGCCTCGGCTACCAGCAAAAGGTCAGCCAGATCCGCAAAGGCGGGCGCGCCGCCAAACCGCTCGTGGTTGGGATTGTGATCTCGATCCCGCACGAGCACCAGAGCAAGTCGGAGACTTTCCAATTGGTCCTCAAGGGCATATCCGAAAAGAGCGCCTCGGAGAATATTCTCCTCGATGTCCTGCACCACGAGCCGAAGGACGTGCGGAGCAAGGCACTTCTCCGCCGCATTAAACAAGCCGGTTGGCACGGTTGTATACTCGTCCATCCGATGTCGCCGGAGGTGGTGCAATTGATCGGGCGCACCGTGGCTACCGTGTCCATTATCGAGAACTACCGCAACGGACACATCGACTGCGTCGACGTCGACCAGTCGGAGGGAGTCTGCGGCATGGTGCGCCGTCTTGTGGACGCGGGTCACCGCCGGATCGGGTTTTACAGTTGGGTCTACCAACTGGAAACGCCTTGGGTGCAGCACCGCCTCGGGAGCTTTGTGGAAGGGCTTTACCGAAACGGGCTGAAGTTCAAGGCGGAGGATTGCATAAACATCAACCTCACGGATTCGCTGGATCCGAAGGAAGCGGCGGCGCGCGCGGCGGAACTCGTGCGTGACGGTGTGACGGCGTTTTGCTGCGCGGCGGATCATCAGGCCTACAGCCTTATCACGGACTTCGTAGCTCACCGTGTCCGCGTTCCGCGTGATTGTTCCGTCACCGGCTTCGACGGGATTGAACCGCCCGCCGGTTTGCCACCCGTGGCCACCGTCGGCGTGCCCTATGATGAGTTGGGGCGGTCGGCGGTCAACCAGTTCCTGCGTCGTCTCGAACAGCCTACCGCGCCCCGCCGCCACCTCCTCGTCGACGGCGATTTGATCACTGGCAAATCGATCAAGCCGTTGGCCCCGGCCACGCCCGCGAAGAAGCCGCGTGGGAGGGCGAAATCCTCCTAAAAAAAGCGCCCGGCAGCAAGGGCCGCCGGGCGCGCGAGAGTCAAAAAGACCGCCGGTCAGCGATTCAACGGCGGCGCCGACGCAGGAGCACGAGGCCAAGGCCCACGGCTGCGAAGATAAGCGCGTACGTGCGCGGCTCGGGAATGAGCGTCGGATTCGAGAAATCGAGGCTCGAGCCCTCCGCGACATTGAAGAGAACGCCGACTTGGTAGATGTTGGACCCGTCCCCGGTGGGTGTGAACGTGATCGTGTTCAGGCCTTCCGTCAGCGTTGCGTTCGGGAACTCGTCGAGCCATGCGAACGTCGATGAGAAGCCCTTCGACCAGATCAGCGCGGTCGGCGCCGCTCCCACGAGGGAGAGATTGTCGATCTCGACCGAGAAGGTGTACTCCACCCCGGGCGTCAGGTTGCCGGGAAATTCCTGGTAGAAGTTTACCTCCGTGTTGGTCACGGCATTGACGGTGGCGGTGTTTCCGCTGATGGAGACGTATCCGGCACCGATGGGATCACCGATTTCGCCGGGGCCTCCGCCGCCGTCAAAGACGAACCAACTGTCGATACCCGCGGAGAAATCGGGGTTCATCATCAGGTTGCCAAACAGCGACGAGGCTGAGAACAGGCCGGTCGCGAGGAGTATAAACGGTAATCTCATGGATGTCCTTTGGTAGGTGGGTTTCGGTTAGCGCCGTATGGCATGATGCCAGGGTAAATCCCGACATCGCATTCAGTTTTTGCATAAACGTGTATCGACATGCAAGGGAAAAATGAGCTTTTGACCAAAAAAAAACGCTCCATCCGATGGGATGGAGCGTTGTGGGAAAGGTGCCGCACGAGGCAGATCGCTGCCCACCGACGCGGCAGGCCCTCGAGCGTGGCGGAAACCGCCGCCGCCGCGCTGCATTGCCGAGGTCTTCAGGCGACTCGGCGGCGGCGCACGACGACCCACGCAAGCGCGGCAAAACCAAGAAGCGCGGCGTAAACAGAAGGCTCCGGAATGACCGTAACAGCTACGCCGCCGAGGGCGGCTTCAAAGTCTGGATTTGCGTTGATGCCGTTGACGACGAAACCTGTCTGCAGGAGGAGCCCTTGGAAAGCGCTCAGGTCCGAAGTGATACTGAAGCCCTCGCCGGTGGCGGGGAGCAAAACAGTGTCGTTGAACACAGTCGCAAAACCCGCCCCGGGGTCGAGCACTTTGATGAAAGCCTCGGCGGTATAGGCCCCGTCCAAGGTGTTACGAGGAGCCTCGATGCAGACGTCCACGGGGAGGCAAACTCATTTTGGAAAACCCTGCCTCAGAACGAAAATCCGAAATTCATGCGCCATGACATGCCCGGGGCACGGATAAGGCCGTACTGGGAGCGGTCATTGAGGAGGTTGTCGACATTGAGCTGCAGGTAGGCGTCGTGGTCGCGGATCGTCCATGAGTACTTGACCATGCCGTTGATCGTCAGCCGCGGGTCGGTGAAGGCCTTGATTGTCGTCCCCGTCTCATTCTCTTTGCGCTGCCCTGCCGAAGTGAAAGCGGAGGCATATTCACGTTTGCTCTCCCATATGCCGCCGAGCCCAATTTGAAGGCCCTCGAGGCGGTCCATCTCGAAGCGGTAGGTGCCCCATGCGCTGATGACGTGCTTGGGCGTGTCGTCAAGGGCTTCGCCCTGCCCCCAGCCGATACCCGACCAGCTCGCCGTGTCTTGATTGGGCAACCCGGGGATGTCGCCGCCGGGGTAGGCCAGCTCGGGATCGACGCCGGCGAGGCCCCAGTTGGCGTTGGGGAAGTACCATGATGCCCAGCGGTCCCAGTTGCCCTCGGCATAGTCGTAGGTGACGAAGTTGCCGGGATTGATCACCTCCCGCTTCACGTGGGAATAGTTGAGGATAAGCTGCATGTTGTCGCGCGGCGTGAGGATCAACTGCACTTCGATACCCTCCGACTTGTCGGAGATAGCTTGGAAGAAGTCGCCCTCCGCCCAGTCAAGCGCGGCGGTGTTCACAAGCGGATCGTCAAAACCGTTGTAGAGCCACCCTGGCCACGGGTCGTTGTCGGTGCGTTCCTCGCGTGGCAGCGCGAACTCCGCCTTGAGGGCGGCGAAGACGGCGTCAAGGTAGGCGGCGCCTTCGGCGGTGGAGGCGTTGATGTAGGTGAACTCGGAGCGTCCGTCCTCACTTCTTTGGTTGAAGATAGCGCCGGAAGCCCGCGCGGCGGCCCACTCGTCGGCGGCGGCTTGGAGGTAGCGATTGCCCGACTGCCGCTCCAAGTTGACTTCGTCGAGGCGGTAGATGATGTCGGCATTGCGGTCGAAGTTGCCTTTGATCGGCGCGGGTGCCCACCAGTAGCTGAACGGGAGACCGTCCCGCTCGATGCGGAAGGCGCTCACGGTGGCGGCGACGCGGTTGTCAAGAAAGTCGAACTTCATGCCGATTTCGCTCGCCGTTGCGACAGAGGATTCAAGGGCACGCCCGATGCCGTCGCGCTGTCCCCCGAAGTTGGGTTCCACGCCCTCGGAGCGCAGGGCGAAGATGTTCACGCCCTGAAGGATCTGGAAGCTGGCACCGAACTGAGAGGTGGTTTTGCTCACCGTCGTGTCGGGAAAGAATTGGCGGCCGGCGCGCGAGCCGATGACTTCGAAATATCCGTCCTTCGCCCGTGTTTCGTCACGGCGGATACCGCCGATGAGGAAGAGGCGGTCGTCGATAAACCGGCCTGAATAGACAAGGTAAAGACCGTCGTTCCCCGTGCGGCCGCCGCTCAATTCGGTGGGCCGGAAGGGAAGGTTGGGCGAGCCGTCATACTGCGTTTCAAAGCGGATCGGCTCCGGGTCGGTGGGATTGCGGTAGCGGAAGTTGTCGTTGTCCGGGGCGTCGGCCGTGCCGGAACCGACGTTCTCGTTCTTCTGCCGCTCGAAGGACACACCGAGAAGCAGGTTATGCTCGGAATTGAGCCAGCGGCTGCCCTCGAAGATACGGTCGCGGAAATTGACCTCGGCGCGGAACTGATCCCATTCCGTGTGCTCTTCCGAGCCCACCCAGTTGTATTGCAGGACGGCGTTGTCCACGTCCACAACCACGTCGGTGTCGCGCCCGTCGATGATCTGGCGTGCGCGGATGGTGGCGAGGTGTGGCTGCGCGCGCGGCGCGGCGGAGTTCGTCGCGATGCCTCCGAAGACATCGCGCCAGCGGAAGCGCCGGTCGGAATGGTTGTAGCCGACCATGACATTGATCTTGTCACCGATGCCCTGCTGCCAATCGGCGTTGAAATTCCACGCGTCAGTGAGGAGGTATGTGTCCGGGCCGGACCAGCGGAAAGTACGCGGATTCTTGCCCTCGAATTCGAGGAAGCCAAAGGTTTCGAGGCGGTCTGCCTGAAAGATGGGAATGCCCTCGATAGTGGGTGAGCGCACGCTCTGGAATCCAATCCCCTTGTCCTCCGACTTACCGACCTCGAAGTCGATGGTGAACTTTGAGCGGCGGTAGGGCGTCCACTCGAGAACCGGCGAAACGAACCACCGGTTATGCTCATTGAAATCAGTGAAATGGTTTCTGTCCTCGAAGGCCGCCGTAAGCCGGTAGCCAAAGTTCGAGGGCAGGGGTCCCGTCACGTCGAGGGTGGCCCGGCGCCAATCGTCAGAACCGTAACCGAGCGTGATGTGCTGTTCGCTGTGGGGGAGCGGTGCCTTCGGCAGATAGTTGACGACCCCACCGAAGTTGCCCACGCCGTAGAGCAGCGCGCTCGGGCCGCGCACGACTTCGATCCGCTCGATATTGATCGTATCGGTGGCGTGCTGGCGGCGGAAGCCTTTCCGCAAGGTATTGTTGGTGACAAAGCCGCGGATTTTGAAGGACGAATCCGTCTTGTTCGCCGTGCTGCCTTCGGGGTTGTTGACGTTGCCGAAGCCGCCTGTGCCGCCGCCCGTGAAGGCGTCGTTCTGCGATTGCAGGATGATCCCCGCACTGTAGCGCAGGGACTCCCGCAGATCGGCCGCTCCGGTGTCTTGGATGAACTCCGAGGTGAGCACCTCAATCGTCAGCGGCATATCCTGGATGAGGACGCTGAGGCGCGATCCGGTAACCGCATTGGCGGCGAAGTAGCCGCGGTCGCCTTCGGTTACAACTTCGAAGGGCGACAGTTCATAGATTTCCTCGGCATTTATGGAAACCGCCGGGGTCAAGGCGACGGCAAAGCCGAGGATCCGTGCGAAGGAAACGGAACTGGATAGGGTGAAGGATTTCATGCAAACAAACGGGATTGGATGGTTCTGCGGAACGGGTCCGCGAGGTAATTCGAAGCTGATCATTGCTTCTTCGGAGGCTCGGTCAAGATAAAAATGCATAAGACTGCATAAAAAACGCCCGGGTGTCCCGGGCGTTTTTGAAAGACGGGCAGAGCCCATTCGAGCCTGCCGGAAGCGGTGAAATCCGCCTACCGCACCATAAATGCCCAGGCCCCGGGAAAAGCTTCTCCCGGATCGGGCATGTAGACCCAGCGGGCGAGGTCAAAGACGTAAACCCAAGGCTCGTGCGCAACGTGCAGAACGCCGAGGAATTCTCCGGTGTCGACATTGCCGTCCGCATCAACAAGGATGCCCGCATAGTAGACTTCAGGCACCGGTTCGCCGTTGCCCTCGCGCTCAATGAAGGCTTCGATATTGCGGAAGGTGATTGTGCCCGAGTCCATGTCAGCACCGTCGAATTCCGTCGTGATCTCAAAGCCGACTTGCAGGACTTGGAAGCTGTCGTCGGCTTCGAGGTCGGGGAAGGTGACGCTCAGTTCGAAAGCCTCGTTCGCCGGACCGATATTGTGGAATTCGGTGTGGTTGGGCTTGGTCTGGAATTCCCAACCCATTTCATTGTAACCCAGCATCTTGACGAAGGCGCGCACGATCATGTTGGACGGGTCGTTGCCTGTGCGGGTGGCGCTAGCTTCCCCGCGGAAGACGATGACGTCACCCGTTTCGAAGATTTCGTTCGGCCACGGGCTCTCCGCAGGACCGGCATCGAATTCTTGGAAGAGGAAGGACTCGATTCTATCGCTGGTTTCGTCGTCCCACGAACTGAAGGTGAAGCTGTCGCCATCGACGGTCACCCGGTCGGGGACTTCGAGGGTGGCAAAGCCAATCCACGTGGTGGCGGGTTGGAACTGATTGGCCCCGGCGAACCAGTTTCCGTCGGCGGAAAAGTCATCGGGATCGACAAGGAGCGGGATGTTGGCCTGCGCTGCGGCGGCACAGAAGAGACCCGCGAGGGTGAGATTACGGATGCGTTTATTCATGGTAGTGTTTTATTTTTGGGTTATAATACAGTTAGAGAAAGGTTCATTCGGCGGCCGGCCGTGGAATCCAGCCCCACTCACCGGCTTGCGGCTCAGTGGTTTCGGGCAGGTAAATCCACCCCATTGCCGGGGAGTAGACCCACGGGTCTTCCATGACGTAAAGCATACCGAGCCAGTCGCCGGTATCGGCGTAGCCGGACGCGGAAAGCGGCCAACCGCGCCATTCCATCGCGGAGTCGGCCGGGGCATAAACGCGCACGTACTCCACCTCCATGCGCTGCGGCCATTCGCCTTCGTGGTCGATGCCGTCGATGCCGTAGGGTGAAATGCCCGGGTAGAATTCGGAGTTGAAGTGCCCCCCCCATGAGCCGCCGACGGCGACGTTGAGGAGCAAATGGAACGGTTGGTCGAAAGGCCAGATCTCAAAAATTTCCTCGGGCGGAGGCGGATTGCGCGCGGGGATTAGCGACTCTTTCGTGATGGAGAAATACACTTGCCCGTCGACGTCCATCTCCATGCCTTCCTCGGTCCAGACAAGGGTGTAGGTATGGAATTCGTCGCTTGCCGTGGGAAGCAGGATGCTCGATCCGATGGGAGAGCCGGTGGTGGGCATGCCATTGCGGAACTTCGTGTGCAACGTGCCGTGAATATTCGGGGGAAGGCCGCCGTAAACTTCGTGGAAGAGTGGATCCAACTCGTAGCCCACGTGTTCCATGATGTCGATCTCGCCGTTATCCGGCCAAAAAGCGCCCGGAAAGATGGAGTCTTCCGACAGCATCCAAATCGCCGGCCAAGTTCCCGTAGTGCGGGGAACGCGGGCGCGGATCTCAAAGCGACCATATTGCCACGCATGCAGACCGTGGGTGACAAGGCGTGCCGATGTGTAACGCGGCGTGCGGCCGTCGGTGATTTGATGAACCTCGATGATGAGACGCCCGTCTTCCACCCGCACGTTCTCCGGATCGTCCGTGTAGGTCTGCACCTCGTTATTGCCCCAGCCGCCCGCGCCGAGGTCGTAGGTCCAGTTTTCCGGATTCGGCGGACCGTCGACATCGAATTCGTCCGCCCAGACCAGCTCCCAGCCCGCCGGAACGCTACCCGCCCATGCGGCACCGCCGAGGCAAAGGGCTGCGATGAGGATTCGGGCAGAATCACGGGGTATCCGAGTCATGGTTTGCATAATTATGTATTTTTTGAAGGGGTCAAGGGAAAATGTCGAATTTTCTGAGAATTCTTCGGTCATGCGGGTGCGTGGAGGCGATATGCGTTAAGAGATACGTGGATCGGTCTGCGGCGGATGCGTGGATCAGGCGGATCGGCCTGTGAAGGTATGTTTCTGAATTTCCGCGCATGTCCCCCGGGCTCTGCGACGGGTCGGACAGTTGCCCAAAAAAACCGGCGCCCCTTGAAGGGCACCGGCTCGTTTGTTTGTCTAACAAGCGAAACCCGCCTCAGGAGCGCTTCGCACGCCGGCGGGCGGCGACGAACCCGAGCGCGAGGAGACCGAGAAAGCGGGTCCCATCGTGTTCACATGCATGTGGAAGGCGGAAGCTACCAATGGCTCGGAGATCAGAGCGTCGAACTGAATGACGAGCGAATCATTGCCGCCGAAGTCGGTTCCCGGCATGGCGTTCTGGAAAAGGAAAGCCAGCCCAGGACCGTCGCTGACGCCCGACAGTTCCATAGCCCCTCCCGGATTGCCTCCGGTTACGAGCCATGATTTGTTGTCATCGGTCGCGGCCCCGACCGGATTCCATGCATAATAAGGATTTCAAAATAATGTGGACACAAAAAGAGTGGAAGCGGCGTCTCGCCGCTTTTTACCTTTCGGGCAAAGCGGCAAGATGCCGCTTCCACATTGTTTCGGTTGCTCGTGCTTGTTGT
>SKLD01000461.1 GCA_007123395.1 Opitutales bacterium | reverse complement strand
TTCTGCGGTCGCCATGAACACCACTTCGCCGTTCTGCGCGAGGAGGGTTTCCGGGAGCGCCTGACGGAGAGCAACCGCTACGCTCCGGAGCATTACCACTTCTTCGATGTTCCCGAAAGCAAGGTAAACACAGACCTGACGGAGATCACCGTATGGCTCTCCGCCATCCGCAGGGCGACAGGTGTTTTTTGCGTTAACGATGAACTGGCCCTGCGCGTTTCGCACCTCGCGCGGGCCGCCGGGGTGTCCATCCCCAGCCCGCTCTCGCTCCTCGGCGCGGACGACGACGATATCTCCGTCCTCGCCGACGGCAGTCTCCTCAGCTCTATACGTCAGGATTTCGACCGTATAGCGGCAAAGGCCGTTGACTTCATCATCCGACAGATCCGAGGCGAGGAGTCTGTCCCTGCCTTGACGGTCGTGCCACCGCTGCAACTGATCACCCGCCACTCCACCGACATCACCAGCAACGTCGATCCGCACATGCTCCGCGCCATCCGCTTCATCCGGCAAAACGCGTGCAAGGGAATCCACGTGCAGGAAGTCCTTGCCCACCTCCCCATGTCGCGGCGGGTCTTCGAAACCCGTTTCAAAAGTTCATTCGGACACTCACCGTACGAGGAGATTCTCAAAGTGCGCATTGAGCAGGCCAAGAAACTATTGTGCGCCGAGCCCGAAGCCACCATCCCACAGATCGCCGAGCGGTGCGGGTATGAAAACAGCAAGCAGTTCAGCGTCATGTTCAAGAAAATGACGGGCATGGCACCCGGCGAGTTCCGTTCGATCCGGCATTGAGCCCGTTGGCAACGCCCGCTGTAAACGCGCGGATTTTCCCGCGCCGCCGCCTTCCATGGGCGGCGTCTCCCTCAGCGTGCGGCGTCGTCCCCTTCGTTTGCATCGAGCCGGCGGCGCAGGTAGCCCGTGGCAAGGAAGCATACCATGATGAGAAAGAGACCGAGAATGGCATAGCGCATGCCCCCGGTGGCGAAGGACTCGCCCACAAGCATAAAACCGAGGCCGATGAGCCCCTGCGTCGGCCACGAAATCAGAAGATAGACAGGGAATCGGCAGCCCGAGAGGCCGAGGGAATAATTCTGCACAAGATACGGCAACGGGGACAGCCGCACGGCGAGAATCACCTTCCACTCGTTCTCGCGGCGGACGGCGGGCACGGCGTATCCACGTTTCTCCATCCAGTCCGCGAGGAAGGGCCGCAGGATGCCCCCCGAGAGCCAGTAGGCGAGACTCATCCCGGCGCCGATACCGGCCCATGCACCGACAATCCCGTAGAGTCCGCCGGGGCCGCCGAGCACCGGAATTGCGGTGAAAAAGAAAAGCGACATGGGCACGCCGAAGAGCGGCAACACCACGATCATAAGCATGTAGAGCCATGGGGGGACGAGTCGGATCGTCTCCAGCGCATGCATACGGACGGTCTCCAACAGGCCCCCGACATCATACGTCGCCGCCGCCGCCACGGCGGCGGTCACAAGGCCCGCGCTGAATACCGCCCCGAGGATGATCCACAGCCGGAACCGGCGGAAGAAACGACGCAGCGGAGCTTTTTCAACCATACGGGAGGCGGACCGATTGGTCGTTATGGACGGGACGCCTGACCCTACTGTGGCATGGTCTCCGCCTCCATGAGACGGTCGCGGCGTTCGCGCTCGGGCAGCGGCATGAAGTCTGCATCGCGCAGCCCGCGCTCGAAACGGTCGCTGAAGACGGCGCGTTTGACGGCGCGCGCCTGCGCCGTGTCAAGGTCCTCGCGGTGGATCAGGAAGAACGGGAGGCGCAGCGGATAGTCCCCGAACATGACGTTGTCCGGAGTGGGCGAATAAGCCGGGCTCTCCGCGTCGAAGGACACGGAAAGCGTGCGTGCGCGCGCGTCCGGCCGGGGTGCCGGAAGGATGGCGATCGCCGTGTTGTCGTCCGATACCTCGGCGAGGGCCGCCCGGATGGAAGAACGGTAGCGCGTGGCCGCGCGCATCGGGGCCTCCTGAAGCACATGGAAGCGGAAGACTTCGAGTCCCACGTTTTCAGGCATGCGCACGGCATTGGGTGTGATGCGGCGGGCACTCCACGTTCCCGTGCCGCCGAGGCGGCCCCACTCGTCGATAGCACCGCCCTCCGCATAGATCATGCGGAGCTGATCGAGCGAAACCTGCTGCACCGGATTGCTCTCATGCACGAGAATCGTAATCACTTGGTAGGCACACGCCTGCGCGACAAACGGACCTTCAGGCACATTCTCATCGGGAAGGGCGATAATGGCGGCATCGATTTGGCCCGCCCGCAGGGCGTCCATGGTCAGCATGCTGCCGCCGCGGTTGACGCGCGCCTCAACCTCGAGCGCCACGAACTCAGCGGACAACTCTTCCGCGAGGGAGGCCGGGAAAAGGTCGCTGATTGTAACGCGAATATTGCCGCAAAGCGCCCCCGCTGCCGCGAGGAAGACAAAAAAGATCGGTGGGAATCTCATGGATGGAGGTGAAATCGGCTGTCTCGGTGAAAAAACGCTAGAATAAGGCCAGTGCGCTGCCGCCGGGTCAAGACATTGTGCGCTGGCAGCCGACCGGGCTGCAGGTATGCCGGGGACTGTGCACAATAACCAAAAAAGACAGGCTCTCGGTCTTGCTTCCGAGCCAACACAACCGCGAAGACAGCCTCCGCAATCGCAACGGCTTCTTGCGTTCCGCGCAGAATCCTGCGAAGGTTCTATTTTCGCAACAATACCAACCCCGGCGCATATGAAACACTTTCGCTTCCGTACTCTCTTCTGTCTTCCCGCCCTCGGTTTGATCGCCGCCTGCGCGCCGGAAGAACGTGAACCCGAGGTCCCCATGCAAATCGGCTATGAAATCACCGTCCGGTCGCTCGGTTACGACCTGTCCCTGCAGGAACTGCGCGAATCGGAGGACACCTTGTGGACCCTCTCCACGCTGACGCCGCCTGCCGGAATGGCGGGCATGGCATTGGATACGCTCCGCCTCGACATCAACGTGGAGCCGACGGACAAAAATGTCCGTCACATTATCGTAGGCTCTTCCGACTGGACGTATGAGGCACCGGAGGAGATCATCTTCGTCACGACGCCGGAGGAGGCACCCGAGGAATTTCTGCAGGCCAGAGTCGTCTGGGACCGCGAGGACCCGACGCTCGCGTTGCCCTTCACCGATCCGGACCGGTAGAGCCCCGCGCACCGCGCACCTGCAGGTGCGCGCGATCAGCCTTCCTCGCGGAGCAAAAGGAGCGGGGAATGCGTCGAAATACGGCGGCTGTTGAGCATACCCGTCGCGAGCGTGAGCAATGCCATGATGAGGACGGACAGCGCAATGAAAGCGGGACTGAAGACAAACGCGCTTTCGAAGACGAACCGCGCCAAGGCCCATCCCGCCGCCGCTGCGAGTAATCCGCCGACAAGTCCGGCGCTGGCGCCGACAAGCGCGTATTCAACGGCCATCACGGAGCGGATCAGAGCGGCCCGCGCCCCGAGCGTGCGGAGCAGCGCACTCTCCCGGATACGCTGGTAGCGGCTCGTGACAATGGCCGCCGCAAGCACGAGCAACCCCGTGAGGATCGTGAAGGCGGCCATGAACTGAATCACAAATCCCGCGCGCCCGAGCAGATCGTCAATCGTTTCAAAGACGAGAGTGAGGTCGATGACGCTGAGGTTGGGAAAGGCCGCGACGATGCCCTGCTGGAGGCCGGCGGTCTGCGCCCGGTCGCGCACGCGCGTCGTGACGGCGAAGATCGTGGGCGCCGCCTCGATCGTGTTCGGGGCGAAGACGACGCCGAAATTCTGGCGCCCCGCCTGCCAGTTCACCGCTCGGCTGCTTGTCACAATGGTTTCCACCGGCACGCCCTGCACATCCCAGCGGAGTCGGTCGCCCACGCGCGCTCCCATGTCGGCAAGCATGTTTTCCGCAACGGAGACAGCATACGGCTCGCCCCCCGTGTGCCGGCTCACCCATTCGCCCTCGGCGACGGTCTCGTTGTCGAGAAGGCTGTCCCGATAGGTCGTGCGAAACTCCCAGCGCGTCACCCATTCGCGCACCTGCGCCCCGGGGTCACGCCGCAACTCCGCCATGGAGCGGCCGTTCACCGCGCTGAGCCGCATCGTTATAATAGGAAGCCTTTCCCAAACTTCGTGCCCACGCTCCTGCAGAAAGGCCTCCACCTCCGCAACTTGGTCGGGCTGCACATCGAGGAGAACGACGTTGGCGGCATCCCCGGTGTCCGTGAGCCCCACTTGCTCCAGCAGATTGGCACGGGCGAGGAAGAGCGTGTTGATGAGAAAGGCCCCCATGCCGAGTGTGACGACAAGGTAGATCGTCCGGTTCTGAGGACGATGCAGGTTGCCGAGGGCAAGGCGCCAGGCGAAGGGTCCCCCGCGCGGCGTCGCCGCGCGCAGGAACCGCCGCAGACCAGCCGCAAAAAGAGCGAGGACGGCCAGCGTCACAGCGAAGCCGAGCGAGAAGGTCAGTGCGTGGCCAAAGCGCTCGGTCTGAACCGCCGCAAAAGCAAGGAGCAGGACGGCCAACGCCGCGTAGACGAGAAGAATCAGCGGATCCTTCCAAGGGCGGGGGATCGCGTTTTCAAAATCCGCGCGGATGGTGGCGAGCGGGCTGATGTGACGCACCCCGAGCAGCGGGATGAGGGCAAAAGCGATTGCCACGAGCCAACCGAAGACCAAACCACCCGCGACCGCTCCCTGGCTGACCTCCACATGCAGCTCGAAGGGCAAAAACTCCTTCAGGAAGACCGGCAAGAGAAACTGCACCCCGATTCCGAGTGCCGCACCTGCAAGGGCGCCGAGAATCGCCGTGCCCGCGACCTGCAGAAGAAAAATCCGAAACCCGCTCCACACCGACCCGCCAAGACAACGCAGCAGAGCAACTGTAACGAGTTTGCCGCGAACATGCACTTGCACCGCGCCCCCCACCCCGAGTCCTCCGAGGAGCAGCGCGACAAACCCCACGAGATTGAGAAAGTCAAAGAGGTTGCCAAGCACACGCTCGAGGCTGCGACGCCGGCCCTCCACCGTCTCGGCGCGCACGCTGCCTTCCATGAAGATCGTCTCGCGCGCTTCCCTCAGCAGAGCCTGCCGCCGCTCGTCGAGACCTTCTGCAAACGCGAAATAGCGCCGGTGGCGTACCATGCTGCCCGTCTGCACGAGGCCGGTGCGCTCCACCTCCTCCCATGCGATGTAGATGCGCGGCGCAAAAGCACCCGTGATCTCCGACTCGCCCGCAACCCGCCGCAGCGCCCCCGCCACAGTGAACTCCGCGTCGCCGAGGCGCACCGAATCGCCGCGCTCCAGACCCATTTGCACAAGCAGGCTGTCCTCCACTACCGCCGTGCCGGGCGCAGGTTCCCGCAAGCCCGCCGGCTCGGTGTCAAAGGCACCGTAAAAAGGGAACTCACCGCGCACCGCACGCACCTGCACAAAGCGCGACGCATCACGCCCCGGAAACGCCGCCATCGACTGAAAACGGATCTCCGCTGCCTGCTCGCCGCCCATCCGCCGGAAAAACGCTTCGAGGTCGCCGCCGAAAGGCCGCCGCGCCTCCAGCACGAGATCGGCCCCAAGGAGGGCGCGCGTCTGCTCCTCCATGATCCTCCCCAGGTTTTCGCGCAGCGAGCCGATGGCGACGAGTGCGGCGATCCCAAAGAGAATGCACAGCGCACTGAGCACGAGCACCCGCCGGTGCCCGCGGCTGTCGCGCCATGCCATGCGCAGCGACCATCCCGGACGAGGCGCCGGACGCCGGAGGCGGTTGCCGGACGGTTCGCTCATGAGATGACGACTTCGCGTTGCCCGCACGACGCGGCGGCACCCCCTGCCGCAATGTCCTCGCGCACGTGCCCGCGCTCAATGCGGAAGATACGCGCCGTCTTCGCTGCCAGCGACGGATCGTGCGTAACAAGGACGAGCGTCGTCGCGCGCGAACGGTTAAGGGAAAACAGGATTTCCGTGATCTGGTCGCTCGTGTCGGCGTCGAGATTACCCGTCGGCTCGTCGGCAAAGAGAATGTCCGGATCATTCGCAAAGGCGCGCGCGAGCGCCACACGTTGCTGCTCGCCGCCGGAAAGCTGCACCGGATAATGGTCCACCCGCTCCTCCAAGCCGACCTCGGCCAATCGCTCCGCCGCATGCCGCGCCGCACGGCGGTCGCCCCGCAGCTCGAGCGGCACCATCACATTCTCCAATGCAGTGAGTGTCGGAATGAGCTGGAAGTTTTGGAAGACGAAGCCCACGTGGGCGTTGCGCACCGCCGCGCGCTCGTCCTCGCTGAGTGCCTCCAGCCGGTGCCCGCACAGGCTTACCGATCCCCCGGAAGGCTCGTCCAAACCTGCGCACAGGCCAAGCAACGTCGTCTTCCCGCTGCCCGAGGGACCGACAATGGCCGCTGTCGAACCACGTGCCAGCGCAAAACTCGCCGCACTGAGCACCGTCAGCGGTCCGTGCGCCGTGGCGTACGTCTTCGAGAGCCCGGCGAGGCTGAGAATCGGTTCCGGATCCTTCATGCCCCTAAGCAATACCGGCATTGCCCGCCAACGCAAATCACGCCGTCAGCGCGGGGGCGGCGCGGGCTTGTGCAAGGGCGGAAAACAGACATCCTTGCGGAACAATGGACACACCGCTCGACCGCCTGCGCAATGCCCTGCCACCGGAGGCCATCGACACCTCGCCGGAGGGAACCTTCCGAGCGTCGCTCGACAACCTGCGCCTCAGCCGGTGCCCCGAAGCCGTCCTCCGCCCGGCGGACGAGGAAGGGGTCGCCGCTATTCTCGCCGTGGCCAACGATTGCGGCATACCGCTGACCACGCGCGGAGCCGGCAGCGCGACAACCGGCGCGACGACACCTGCCGCAGGCGGATGGGTCCTCGACCTTTCCGGTTGGACGCAACTCGCGGTGCGGGAGGAGACGATGTCGGCCTTCGTCCAACCGGGCGTAACCGTGAAAGCGCTCGACGACGCGGCGGCACAGGCTGGCCTTGCCTACCCGCCCGATCCGGGCTCCGCGCGCCACGCAACCCTCGGCGGCACGATCGCCTGCAACGCCGGGGGGCTGCGCGGCGCGAAATACGGCGTCACCCGCGACTACGTCATGGGGCTGGAAGGCTTCCTGCCCACAGGCGAGTTTGTACGCTGGGGCGGAAACCTTCGGAAATTCGCCTGCGGATACAACATCCGCGACCTCTGGATCGGCTCGGAGGGGACGCTCGGCATCATCACCGGCGCTATCCTCCGCCTTATCCCGCGCCCTGCCGTCCGTCGCACCACCCTGCTCGCATACGCCGATGAACGAGCCGCCCTTGACGCCGCCGCAGCCGTGCGTAAGCGCCGTGTTATCCCGAGCATCCTCGAATTTCTCGACCGCGAAACCGTCGGAGCCACCCTCCGCCTCTGGCAACGGGTCGCGCCCGACAAGCTAGCGGCCTTCCCCACCAAATGGACGGGACAGACCCCCGCCCTGCTCCTCGTCGAAACCGATGGCGAGCCCGCCCACGCCGACACCGAAATGGCGGCCGTCCTCGAAGCGGCGGGCGCACACGCCACCCACCGGCACGCGGCGCGCACCGAAGAGGAGGCCGAGACTCTCTGGACCGTCCGCCGCGGTTGCTCACAGGCCATGTTCGAACTCGGTGACACCAAACTCAATGAAGACGTCGTCCTCCCCCTCGACGCCCAAATCCCCTTCTTCGAAATTGTCGACCGCCTCCGCCGCGAAACCGGCCTGCCCATGCCAACGTTCGGACACGCCGCCGACGGCAATTTCCACGTCCACATCATGTACGACGCCGGCAACCCTGCCCACCGTGACAAAGCGCGCGACGGCATCCGGCGGCTCATGGAGCAAGTCGTGGCCCTAGATGGGGCGATCAGCGGCGAACACGGTATCGGCCTCGCAAAAACACCCTTCATGCATCTCCAGCACGGCACCGCCGAACTCGGCCTCATGAAACGCCTCAAAGAGACCTTCGACCCCAATAACGTCCTCAACCCCGCCAAACTCCTCGAACCCTTTGAAATCTGGAACTTCCCGCGCACCAAAGTCCGCCTGCCGTGGGACCACTGAGCACCGGAGTCATATTCAAGGTATAGCCACTGCACCACACCCTTGCGCAGGTTGCGCAAACTGCACAAATCGCAGCAGTTCCGGAAGGGACACTTTCCCGCCCGCCTTCAGCACCTCTTCCACACGCCCGCGCCTCCGCCCGCAGATCCTCCCCGGAGAGGGGACATTCCTGTCCCCGGCCTCCCCGGAGAGCGGACATGATCTTTCATGGGTCGTCCCTCCGCTCCCCGGCACCTGTCCGCACTCCTCCGTAGCCCGGTCCCTTCCAACGGCAGGGTCCCGCCCTGCCCCACGGCCTCACCGTAGCCGCTGAATCGGTAGTCCTTCGGGTCCTACACGATCCCCGCGCGCACCGGACTCAAATCGATATACGCACCCACCACCGGATTCCGCTGCGCAGCCACCGCATCCCCGCTATCGTCTTACTCCTTTTTCTTGCTCATGCCGCACCCTGACCCCCATTTGCCGTCTGGTAATAAACGTTGTTTGTGATACCCGTGATTTTACAGGAGACAGCGGAGGGAGATTGCTGGTATTGTATTGCATTCCTCCACTCGCACGGGCCAACCGGTTGCGGGACGGGGTCGACGGAAGCGGGGCTCCGCCGCTACGGGAAACCTTTCCCAAAGATGCGGTTCGCCCGAACCTATGAAATTGGCTGGCGACGCACACACACCCGGCGCGCGGAAGTAGGTGCGAGACCTCGTGTCCGCATCCCGCCGAAACCGAAACGGTGCGAACACACCGCCCCCTTCCGCAACAATGAATTCCGCTGGTTGTCGGCGTTCTTCGTCCCTCAAGGTGTCCCAGTCAACGTGATGTTACTTGACTTGTCGCCAACCCCTCTACCCCGGCTTCGCCAGAACCCCCGCCACGAACCATTTACGCATCAAATCCATTAGCATAAAATCAGCGCCTATAAGCGGTTTCCAGCTCCGCTGGAAAACAATGCCGCACCCCACCCGCGCCGGGACCACGGCGAACACTCCGCCTCTCCGCCGCCTTCCAGCCGTAGTGATTTTACAGGAGAAAACGCAGGGAGCGGAGGGAAGTTGCCGGGGTTGTGGAGTTGTATCGCGTAGCCAAAGACGGCGCCACACCAATGCGGATCGGAGTGAGTCGCAACGGCTCACCCACTGGGTTGAGGAGAGACGATTGCGCCTCTCGCGTAAACAGCGTAATAAGCACCGGAGTCGTATTCAAGGTATAGCTACCGCACCACGTCCTTACGAAGATTCCGCAGGCTGCACAACCCGCCCCACTCCGCGAAGCGCATGCGCTTCGGCGGGGTCTTGCGCGGCACCTCGCGTTCACGCAGCCAGCCCTCGATCCAACCTTTGCTCCCGATCACCGCCCC
Source organism: Opitutales bacterium (assembly GCA_007123395.1). Lineage (GTDB taxonomy): Bacteria > Verrucomicrobiota > Verrucomicrobiia > Opitutales > Oceanipulchritudinaceae > SLLG01. Next base: position 80 of record SKLD01000461.1, on the reverse strand, counting down.
GTCCGTCAGGTAGCGCACGCGGCAGCGCAGCAGTTCCGGCAGGGACACTTTACCGCCCGCCTTCAGCACCTTTTCCACAC
>SKLD01000043.1 GCA_007123395.1 Opitutales bacterium | reverse complement strand
GGAAGGCTGGCCATATAAGGCGAAAAGCATCGGCAAATTCGTCCGGGCGCTCCGCCAACCACGCGTCGACGGTCTCCGCGGTGAGCCAGCGCCCGTCGATGATCTCATGCGGATCGGGCCGCAGGGGACCGGACACTTCGCCTGCGTAAACCCACACGAACTCGTTGCCGGTGAGCGGCTGGGCGGCAAAACGGAGAACGCGCCCCGGCCATGCGGTGCCTTCCAGCGGCGTCCAGCCGAGTTCCTCGTCCAACTCACGCCGCATGGCGGTATCGTAGTCTTCGCCTGCGTCGACATGGCCCGAGGCGGAAGTTGTCCAGCGACCGGGGAAGGTGTCTTTGGTGAAGGACCGACGCTGCAGAAAATAGCGGCCTGCGGCGTCACGGAGAAGAATATGGACCGCGCGGTGTCGCAGCCCCTCACGGTGGATGACGGCACGGCGCTCGCGGCACACTACCCGGTCACCGGCGTCGACAACATCAAGCCATTCATTCGCAACGGTCGCGGCGTCCGCCTCTTCCATGATCTCCGGAGTTCGCCACCTCAAATGCCGCGGCGCACGAATTTCACGTTTTCGTGATCATCGCGCATGCGCACGCGTACTTCGCCCGGAGTCTGCCCGCCCACATAGGGCATGGCCGCCGCGACAAGAAGCGGCAAGTAGCCGCGCAAGTCGCTGCTTTCATCGACCGAAGACACGCGAAGCGTCCATAGCTCCGGACCGCGCTCACCGTCGCGCATCTCGTAGGCCGTAAGGTCGAGCGCTTTTTCGTAGACCGTTGTTTGCCGCGTGCGGTCCGTCCATCCCGCGAACTCCGTGCGCGGCGGTTCGTAGATCGTGCTGTAGCGATAGCCGACAATCTTGCCTTCATCGTTGCGTACCGGAATACGCACGGTCCGCGAATAGCCCCAGCGGCGAACATAAATGGGCTCGGAATAGACCCGCGACTCCGACACCGGATCGGAGATCACCGCATCCATGCGAAGAAGCACCTGCGCGCGCGAGCGGTCGCGCGTACGGTGATATCCCGCGCCGGCGAGGGCCGTCTCAACATATCCGGCTGCCTCGCGGAAGCGTAGCGTTTCGCCCTCCTCCAATTCGTAGGCGGGCTCGATGTAGTAGGCAATGGACTCACCCGGCGGTGCCGTCGGCACTCGGTCGGGGTCCTTTAGCGCGTCGACCTTGAACGTGCGTGTCGGCGTAACGGCACAGGCGGACAAAAGTAAGACCGCCGCAAGCGCCGCAAAGGTCCGGAACCCATAGCGGCGGATGCCCGGAACAGTCATGGGATCAAAGGATTTCATCGGCGTTAGGCCCCGCCTCCGGACGCTCCGGAACTCGCTGTCGTTCCCTCACGCTCCAGCTCGCGAATTCGCTCCAAGGCCTCGCGCTCCCGACGCTCGGCCTCCTCGATCGAACGTTGCCGCGCAAGTGCCGCCTGCCTCTCCGCTTCCAGTTGCTTGAGCCGCTCTTCGGCAGCCTTGGCGCGCTGCTCCGCCTCGAAGACTTCGCGGTCGGAGACGTTGCGGCCCTGCGCAATGGCAATCTGTTCCTCGCGCTCGGCCTCGGCCTTCTCCCGTTCGCGCTGGATGCGCGCCATTTCGATGTTGTGCTCGCGCTCGCGCCGTAGCGCCTCTTCGCGCTGGCGCTCCTCATGATCTCTCGAAGCACCCACCGCCCCGCCCAGCACCGCGCCGGCCGCCGCACCAATGGCCGCACCTTCGCCTTTGCGGCCGCTTTGGTGCCCGATAATCGCGCCGAGGACGGCTCCGGAGGCAGCACCGATGGCGGCCCCTTGGGTGGTGTTCGGATTTTGCGAGGCCGTCTGGCACCCGCCAAGAAACAAAGACCCGCCGAGCAGGAGAGAGAGGAAGATGGGAAACTTTTGGATTTTCATGGCGACTCCTTCGTTTGAGACACGGATACGAACGAAATTCCCCTTTAAGAATGCGGCCTCCTGTCGAAAGTGCAAGCAAAGGCGTCATCCGCTCAACAGGAAAAACGTCCTTGGAGAGGCCCTATCCACTAGGTTAATTACAGGATATTTTACCCGATTTCAGAAAAATGACGCAGTGAGCCATGGAAAGGCTTTACTTCGCCCGCCGTTGTCTACCCTGTTGCAGTAACCCTAATGAATGATGCCGAGACCATTCTTGTTGTTGATGATACGCGCCATAACTTGCTCTTAATGAAAGACCTATTGAAGAGCGAGCCATGGCGCGTGCTCTCTGAGCGCAGCGGGGCAGCGGCACTCGCGACGACCGCCGCCGAAAACCCCGATCTCATCCTCCTCGACATCATGATGCCCGAAATGGACGGCTTCGAGACATGCCGCCGACTCAGAGAACTCCCCGGCATGGAAGACGTACCGGTCATCTTTATGACTGCCCTCGACGATACCGAGAGCAAGGTCAAGGCCTTCGCGGCGGGCGGGGTCGATTTCGTTACGAAACCGGTCCAAAAGCAAGAAACCCTCGCGCGGATAAAGGCACAGCTCCAGTTGCGCCGCCTGCGGGACGAACTCAAACGCGAGATCGCTGCCAAGGACGAAGCCATCAAGGACCTCGACGGCTACGCGCACACCGTGGCGCATGACCTGAAAAATCCTCTGCAAGGCCTCTCCGTCCTCACCGAAACCCTCCTTTCCGAGAGCGAAACCGTAAGCGAAGCGGAACGAATCGAATGGATCAAATTGATTCATGAAGCCTCCACCCGCCTCAATAACATCGTTCACGAACTCCTCATTTTTGCCAGCGTCCGCCAACAGGACGTTGTCGGCGAACCAATCGATATGGTCGAAAACATGCGCTCCGCCCTCTACCGCGTGCAGACGCTCGTTGAAGGCCGGCGCGCGCGCCTAGTCCTCCCCGAGGCCATGCCTGCCGCCCTTGGCTACAGCTCGTGGACCGAGGAAATCTGGGCCAATCTCATCAGCAACGCCGTGAAATACGGCGGCAATCCGCCCGTCGTCGAGGCTGGCGGGCACATCGCGGAAGACGGACGCCCTGTCTTTTGGGTCAAAGACAACGGTCCCGGTATTGCGCCCGAAAACATCGCCCGCCTCTTCAAGACCTTCACCCGCCTCGAACACTCCCGCGCCGAGGGCACCGGCCTCGGTCTCTCCATCGTCAAGCGCATCCTGCAAAAGCTCGACGGCGACATCACCGTCGACAGCAAAGTCGGTGAAGGGAGCACTTTCGCCTTCACCCTCCCCCCCGCCGATGCGCCCGGTAATATAGATGTCGCCGCCCCCTCCAGCGACACAACCGCCCCGTCCTGACCCGCCCGCCGCCGCCGAACCTCCCTGACCCTATTCCTCCAAAAACAACCACAGCGGCGTCAAGTTATACATCCCAGAATTGATTTAATCTGTCAAATTATATTACTTCGAGAAATTTTTTTTATTCTAGGCACCTGAATCCGTGAGATAATTGCGCTTGGCCGTCGGCCGAGTTTTTTGCGGCTGCGATGCGGGATTTTCAGCCTGCATGAAACTCCGGTTTCCGAAGAACCGGATCCGTGGCGTGATCGCGGGCGAGGTACCGGGCGCTCGAGAATCCGCAGGAGTGAAATCCGTTTCCGCCTTTGCAGCCGCTCCGCGGATCTGCGGCAGGAAAGATACTAGTATCCTAATCCATATGCCGCCGGATTGCCTGCCGGATGAATCCGCTGAGGCGCGGCAGCTCCGCTCCGGGAGGCAACTCCGCAAAAGGCGACAGAGCGGCCTCCGCGGCGTCGACCTCGGCAAAGAAACGGTCGCGCACCCGCCCGTAGACGCCCGCCGCGCGCATCTCCGCATCGAGCGATTGCGGCGTGGCGCGTCCCGTCGCGATTTCCGCGCGCAACTGGTCCGCCCCGGCCGCCGGAAGCGAGTCGAGGTAAAGGAGGAGCGGTAAGGTGAGTTTACCGCTCTGCAAGTCTGTGCCGAGCGTCTTTCCCGTACGCTCCTCGCGGCCCGCGAAATCCGTCAGGTCGTCATAAATCTGGTAGGCCGTGCCGAGGCGGCGGGCGAAGACTTCAGCGGCGGCGCAGAATGCCGACGGCCACCCGCCCAGCATCGCCCCGAGCCGAGCCGACACTGCGAACAACTCAGCCGTCTTCAAATCGATGAAGCGGAAGTAATCCTCCATGGAGATGTCGAACCTCTTGCGGGCGAAGGTCTGCGCAATCTCCCCCGAGCACACTTGGCGTGTCGCCCGCGAAACGAGGCGGCACACCGTCACGTCCGGAAAATCCGCCGCCAGCTTGAGCGCGTGCGCAAAGAGCGCGTCGCCCAGCAACACCGCGGCGTGCGGCCCGTAGCGCGCCACCACTGTCTTCACGCGGTGCCGCGTGTCGGCGCCGTCGAGGATGTCGTCATGCACCAAGGTGGCAAGGTGAACCAACTCCACAATCGCGGCGGCGCGCACGAGCTGATCGTCCGGCAGCCTGTCAGGCCCCAGCCCCGCGTAGAACACGAGGATGGGACGGATCTTCTTTCCGCTGTGGCCGAAGGTATAGCGCACCAGCGGTTGGACCTCGCGCTCAAAGGCCGTCACCTGCGACTCTAGAAACAACTCCAATTCTTCGAAATGCGCAGCAAGCGGGAGGGTGATCGCATCGATCCCCTCCGCAAGACGCGGTGCCGCGGGTGCCTCTCCGGAAATGGCCATGGGAGGACAACCTACCCTGCGCTTCCGCGAAATCAAGCCGCACCCAGGCTTAGCGGAGAATCCCGTGCAGCGCCCGCGCCTCCGGATGGTCGGCGAGGCGTTGCGCCTGCTCCGGAGGCAAGGCGCCGACAACAGCGAGGCTTCTGAAGCTGCTCATCCCCGCCTCCCCAAACCGCTCCACGCTCTCCACCCACTGGCGCACCGCACGTTCCTGCTGTCCGTTGTTCCAGAAGACCACACCCCGGACGAGGTAGCCCGCCGGATCGCGCGGCTCGAAACGCTCCGCTTTATCAAGAATTGCTTCCCACTGCCCCGCGCCGACCAACTCAAGCTTCCCCTCCAGAGCGAGGTTGAAAGCGCTCACGAGGAAAATGCGCAAACCGTCTTGGCGCGACGGATCGCGGGAGAGCGCGCGCCGCGCAAAGTCCATCGCCTCCGCGTCTGCCCCGTCCTCAGCCGCCGCATTGGCGAGCAACATTTCATCCTGTATAAACGTGCGCGTATCCCTCGCCTCGAAAAACGGAGGGAAGACGACAGCCGCCGCCACAGCCATAACAGAAACCGCCGCCACCCCTCGCCGTCCCGGAAATACTTCCGCCGCCATCCGGCGTAAGCCCGCCGCCCGCGCGCGGGCGGCGGGCGTCAGAAACACACCCCACCCCCCGGCCGTCACCGCGAGCACGGAGACCAGAGGAATGCGGAAACGGGCACTCACGTAGTAAACCCCCATGGCCGCGGCATACACCGCCGCAAGGAGCAGCCAGCCGCGCAGCGCCGGCGGGCGCGGGCGCGCAAGGACGACCGCGCCCAGCGCCAGAACGAGCAGCACTCCCCAGCCGAGCGGATTCCAACGCAAGACGGGAGAACGCGTCTTGTGGTAGGCAAACGTCTTGTTGTTATACTGCTCGAAGTCGTGAAAAAGGTAATACACTTTGCGGAGCTGCAACACCGCGAAGCGCCATGGATCCTCATGCATGGAAGCGCGGAAACGCTCCCGCCAAAAGGCGTTTTGTGCGTCAATGGAAAAGGGCGGCTTCTCCCCGGTCTCACGGGCATAGATAACTTCTGCTTCGGCGCGCGCCGGATTCATGCCGTCGGGCAACTCTGCGTGAAACACCGTCTGCGTAAAATACTTCCCGTTCGCGTTTTCCCGGTTGGCCGCGTAGAGATTGAACGCGCCTTGCCATGGCAGGATGCGGAACTCCCCGCCGACGGCATGATTCGCCGCACCAAAACCGGCGAGGCAAACTACCGCGGCCACCCACACCAACGCCGCCCGCGGCCAAGGCAGACGGCCGCCCATGGGCGCGGCGGCCAGCACAAGCGGCAGGACGAGCAAGACCGGCAAAAAGTGCGGACGCGCAAGGACGGCCAGCCCGACCAGGATTCCGCCCGCGAAAACCCGGCCTGGCGACGGCGCAACGGGCCCCGTCCGCGTCTTCTTCAGAAGATCGGCGGACGGCTTGTCTCCCCGCCAAACAGCGGGAATCACATTCGAAGCGGCGTCTCCAAGACGCAGAACAACGAAACCAAGAAGGCAAAGAACGATGGCCGCCGTCATGTCCAACGGCTCCAGCGCGAAGTGCAGGAGCACGGGATTCAGACCGTAGACGGCGAGCGCGAAACTGCCCGCCATAGCCGTGCCCCACATCCGCTCCGCGAGCCGCGCGACACAACCGGCCGCCACCCAATGCGCCGCCAGTCCGGCAAACGCCGCCGCCACCGGCAACCAGTCCGGTCCGACAATCCACCGCAACACCGCAAGCAACAGCGGATACAACATCGCCCGGTAAAACGGCTCTTCCCCGAAATCGCCGCGCGCGAGTGACTCCGCGAGATACAGGTTCTCCTTTGCGTCCAACTGCGGATGCCATGCAATCGGCTGTTGCACATGCCACAAAAAGGCAAGGCCCCCGTAAAGCAGCACCCCCGTCCACACCCACCGGCGAACACGTTCCATCCATCTCTTTCTACGGCAGCACTTCCCCGCATCAAGCCCCCTCTTCGTCCTCCTCTCCGTCTCTTTCTTCCATTCCCTCGTCGCCCGGCCTGCCCCCGGCTCAGTTTTCTTCAGCCACGCAGAACTCACCCGCGCGGGCGGCCCGAAGCGTGCGGAAAGCCACGAGAAGGGTAATCCCCACAAGCACAAGGAGAAAGGCGGCTCCGATCCAATCGAAGAAATCAACGCCCGTCGCGTGGTGGTAGCGGAAACTGGCCAAGGTGATGGCCGCGACCGGGAATGTGTAGGCCCAATGCGAGAGGAAAAAGGGGAGCCGAACGAAGCGGTCGGCGAAGGAGAGAACGAGTATCGCGGTGAACAGGCCGTTGAAATAGAGCAGACGTGCCAGCGTATCGACTGTTTCGGTGAGTTGTAGATAAGCCAGAAACGCCACCGCCGGAGGGGCGATGAGGATAAAGAGGGTGGGAAGCAGCTTGGGCGGAAGACCTCCGTGAAAAATGATCCGGCTGAGGGTGATGCCGAGCATGGCGATCCAGAAGACCAGCCCGATACTGAAGAAAAACCAGGAAATCTCCGCCGGGGCGTGGTCAACCCCGGAGAGGGGAACGATGAGGGTGCCGACCACGGGAATGAACCATGCCGGATTGAAGCTCTGCAAGGGCAGACCGCGGAAAAGCCAGACCCGCAGCGTGCGCAGCAGAAAAACAAAATGCAACAAGGCGCCGACTCCCCAGAGAACGAAGGAAAAGGCGGGAACCAGCGGTTGGTATCCAATGGAGAGAAGAAGGAGAGAGATGGAAATGGCCGGGAAAAAGTTCATCCGGACCGGATGATTGAACTCTTTGGAAACGTCTCCGGGATAACGCACCCACTTGACCAAATACGCGGCGGAAAGCAGCGCGAACCATACAGTGACAAGGACCAGCAGGGTATTGCCGACCAAAGCAGAGCCGGGAAAAAGCCCGGAACGGGTCGTGGCAATAGCCAAACCACTGAGGCCCATGACCGAGCCGTAAAGCGGAACGGGAAGGTTGGCGAGGCAGGGCGCGTCGGGTGGCGCCGCATCGTGAGTCTTGGCGGAAGGATTCATGGAAGGAGGGAAACCGTTTGTGTGGCTAAAAGATTTATTTGCATTTAATTCTCATGAGGCGAATCGATCGGCCTCAGCGAGGGCTTGCCGGCGCAGCGAATGGCAAACCGCGTCGCAAAGTTGGATAACCAGTTCATCGCGGATGGAATAGCGGATGAAATTGCCCTCGCGGGTCCGCTCGACCAAACGTGCGCTGTAAAGAATGCCGAGCTGTTTGGATACATTGCCCTGTTTCATTCCGGTCGCCTCGACCAATTCGGACACCGTGCGCGGCCCCTGCATGAGTTCTTGCAGCAACTGAAGGCGGGAGCACTCCGAAAGAGTGGAGAAGACTTCGGCGACCCGCTCCAACTGCTCCGGCGGCAGTCGTTTTTTCATATTCATCCGATCCGGTAGAGAGCGCGGGCCATCTTGCGGAGAAACGACGAGCCCATCCGTTTCATCATCCAGGTCTCCGCGACCCGTTTGCTGAGGAATCCCATGGTGGGGAAGGAGTGCTGCTGGAGCATGATGTGGTGCAGCCGTAAACCGTGTTGGATGGCGAGAGCCCATTCGTTGATCATCTCACCGCTACCCCGCCCCACGATGCTGGCTCCGTAAATTTTGCCCGCTTTCGACGCGAAGACCTTGACGAAGCCAACGGCGACGTTCTCCGCGATGGCCGCTCCGTAATCACCGTAGTTGACTTGGATTGTTTCGTAGGTGGTTTTGGAATCCTTGAGCTGTTTTTCCGTTTTACCGACATAGGAGATCTCGGGCTCGGTGAAGACGGTCCACGGAATGGAGAATTTGCGGAAATCCTTTTTCACCGGCCATGGCAGCATGGCATTCATCAGGGCGATCATACCCTGATGCATGGCGGCATGGGAGAGTTGCGCGTGCCCGTTGCAGTCGCCCACCGCGTAGATGTGTTTCTTGTTCGTGCGGAGGTATTTGTCCACCGTGATGCCACGCTTTTCATACGCCACTCCGGCCTTCTCCAAATCCAGCGAGGAAAGGTCGATCCGCCGACCGGCGGCGACGAGGATCCGTTCGGAAACGACCCGCTCACCCTCCGCCGTATACAGGGCGACGCCCTCTTCTTCGCTCGCCACCTTCTCGATCTTGCGTCCATTCAGCACCTTGATCCCCTCGTCGGCGAAGTGTTTTTCAAGCACCTCCGCCGCTGCGGCGTCGCCGATCGGCACCAAGTGGGGATCCATGTGAACGATGGTTACCTCGCTGCCCAGCCGCCTGAAGGCCTGGGCCATCTCGCAACCAATGGCGCCTCCCCCGAGGATGGTCAGGCTCTTGGGAATCGTCTCCAGTTGGAAGAGGTTGTTGTTCGTCAGGATGTCGATCTCCTTCAAACCGGGGATCGGTGGCACCGCCGGTTCCGTGCCCGCCGCGATGAATATCCGACGCGCCGTCACCCGGCGCCCGTTCACCTCCACCGTGTGGGCGTCCACGAACCGCGCCTTCCCCTCACCCAGAATCAAGTCCACTTTATCGAACATTTTCCGGGTTTTCGCCTCGTTGATGTATTTTAAGTCGCGCGCGATTTTTTCGAAGGGCTTTCGGATGCCCGGAGACGCGACCGCTTCCAGCTCCATGTCCGGAAACCGGGTCACCGCGTGCCGGTGTTCACTGATCCGCAGAAGCGCCTTGCTCGGAATGCATCCGACGTTCATGCACTCGCCTCCGATTTTACGCGCCTCGATCGCACAGACCTTCAGCCCCATTTCAACCGCCATCGCGGAAACCGCCATCCCGGCCGGCCCCAGTCCAATGGATAACACATCATATTCGTATCGACTCATTTTCTTTCTTCCTTGTTTGGATTTTGAAACAACTAAACTACCATATGGCGATATGGTCAAGGGGTAAATTCCGGTTTTCCGCTTTTTTTCGAGGACGGTTT
>SKLD01000207.1 GCA_007123395.1 Opitutales bacterium | reverse complement strand
TGCGCTACCTGACGGACGGGGCGGTGATCGGGAGCAAAGGTTGGATAGAAAAGTGGCTGCGTGAACGCGAGGTGCCGCGCAAGACCCCGCCGAAGCGCATGCGCTTCGCGGATTGGGGCGGGTTGTGCAGTTTGCGCAACCTGCAAGAGAAAGTTGTTGGTTTTTGGGAAGTGGATCTCGCGGAAAGGGATTGAAGCAGTGCGCGACTGCATTTGCCCCTTTCTCAGTCCAATGACTGTGCAGGGGGAGGGGGCTTGGCGTGGAAGTGGCCTTCGGCGCGGAGGCGGCGGAGGACTTCAACGGCCATGCGCGACCGGTTCATGATGTAGAGGTGTACTCCGGGTGCGCTCCATGCGAGGAGTTCGCGGATCTGGCGGCAGGTCCAGGCGATGCCGATTTCGTGGACTTTGCCCTTGTCGTCGCCGGCTTCTTCGAGGGCGTTGTCGAGTTCCGCTGGCACGTGTTTGCAGAAGCGGCGGGCCTGCGCGGCGGAGCGGATGGGCATGAGCCCGGGAACGATGGGCACGGTTATGCCCGCGGAGCGGCATCCCTCGACAAAGGAGCGGAAGTATTTGTTGTCGTAGAATAGCTGTGTTGTGACAAAAGAGGCACCGGCATCGACCTTGCGCTTGAGGTTGGCGAGATCGGCGACGGCGTCGGGTGCCTCGGGATGCACTTCCGGATAGCCCGCCACACCGAGGCTGAACCCGCTGAAGTTTTCGCGCAGGAAGGCGACCAACTCGTCGGCGTAGTGGAATCCGTCCGGGTGGGGGCGGAACTCCGTTTCTCCTTTCGGCGGATCTCCGCGCAGGGCCATGATGTTGCAGAATCCGGCCTCCTGCCACTCTGCCACGATCTCGCGGATTTCGTTTTTTGACGAGCCCACGCAGGTGAGGTGCGGCATCACTTCAAAGCCGTATTCGTCTTTGAGCAGCTTCGCATATCGGAATGTGCGCTCGCGCGTGGAACCGCCCGCGCCGTAGGTGATGGAAACAAAGTCGGGCTTCACCTGCTCCTTGATTTCGAGGGCGGTATGCACAATCAACTCACCCCCCGCTTCGTCCTTCGGGGGAAAGAATTCCACGGACAGCACCGGGCTACGGCTCACAAGCAAATCACTGATCGGTCGATTCGATGTCATATTACACATCAATGAATCAGGATAAGTTGATATGTAAAGGAGGAATTCCGGGCGGCGATACCTTCCCGGCGTTCTCTCGGGCAACCCTTGGTATCCTATTGGGACGGGGTGCAAACGACACCAATCCAACGGTCGAATAACAATCGGAGTTTAAAGTCGATTATTTTATTGACCCTCATGTCCTTTAAGGGGAGAAGTCGCGCGTGGTAACGAAAGTATCAGCAGCGAAACAGGGAATGTTAGACGCGAACGAAGCGGTTGCGTCGGTTTCCTACCGTGTGAACGAGTTTTGTGCGATCTACCCCATCACGCCCTCCTCGCCCATGGCGGAGTTTGCGGACGAGTGGTCGGCGGCAGGCAGGCGGAACATCTGGGGCGCGGTCCCGAGCGTCATTGAGATGCAGTCGGAGGGCGGTGCGGCCGGCGCCCTGCACGGCGCCCTGCAGGCGGGCTCTTTGTGTTCTTCGTTCACGGCCTCGCAGGGGTTGCTGCTCATGATTCCGAACATGTATAAGATCGCGGGCGAGTTGACGCCTTGCTGTCTGCACGTGACGGCGCGGGCGGTGGCGACCCATGCGCTGAGCATCTTCGGCGACCACTCGGACGTCATGGCGTGCCGGCAGACAGGCTTTGCCATGCTTGCGGCGGGTTCGGTGCAGGAGTCGCACGATTTCGCGGCCATAGCGCAGGCAGCGACGCTGGAGACGCGTGTGCCGTTCCTCCAGTTTTTCGACGGCTTCCGCACATCGCACGAGGTCTCGAAGATTGAAATTTTGGACGATGACACTTTACGCGCCCTCATCCGCGATGATTGCGTAGCGGCTCACCGCGAGCGCGCGCTGACGCCGGACCGTCCGATGATACGGGGCACGGCGCAAAACCCCGATGCTTTCTTCCAGGCGCGCGAAGCGTGCAACCGCTACTACGACGAGGCTACCGCCCGCATTCGTGCGGTGATGGAGCGTTTCGCGGAGCTGACGGGCCGTGAGTACCGGCCTTTTGACTACGAGGGTGATCCGGAGGCGGAGCGTGTTGTTATCATCATGGGCTCGGGCGCGGAGGCGGCGGGCGAGACCTGCGAGTGGCTGAACAAACAGGGAGAAAAGACGGGCGTCATAAAAGTGCGCCTCTACCGTCCTTTTTCGGCGGAAGATTTTCTTGCCGCGCTGCCGGCGAGCGTGCGTTCCATCGCGGTGCTCGACCGCACGAAGGAACCTGGCGCGCTGGGCGAACCGATGTTCCTCGATGTATCAACAGTTCTCCGCGAAGCCGCGCAATCGGGCGGGCGTCCGGAACTGAATGAAGTGCGGGTCATTGGCGGTCGCTACGGACTGGGTTCCAAGGAGTTCAATCCGGCGATGGTGAAAGCGGTTTACGACGAACTGGCCAAGGACGATCCCAAGCCCCGCTTCACTGTGGGCGTCAACGACGACGTGACGGGGATGTCCCTTGAAGTGGACGAGAGTTTCGAGCTGGACCAACCTGAGGTCAAAGAAGCGATTTTCTTCGGTCTCGGATCTGACGGTACCGTAGGCGCGAACAAAAACTCGATCAAAATCATTGGCGAGGAGACGGACAACTTCGCGCAGGGCTATTTTGTCTACGATTCGAAGAAAGCCGGTGCCATGACCGTCTCGCACCTGCGCTTCGGTCCCGATCCGATTCGCTCGACCTACCTCATCCGGCAAGCCGGGTTTGTCGCCTGCCACCGCTTCGAACTTCTGGAAACGGTGGACGTGTTGGGACACGCCGCGCACGGCGCGACCCTGCTGCTTAATACTCCCTGTCCGCCGGAGGAAGTTTGGGATCGTCTCGCGAAAGAGCTTCAGGAGACGATTATCAAAAAAGAACTGAAGGTTTACGCCATCGAAGCGAGCAAGGTGGCGCGCGAGTGCGGCATGGCGGGGCGTATCAACACCATCATGCAGACCTGTTACTTCGCTATTTCCGGAATTCTGGAAAAGGACGAAGCTATCCGGCATATCAAGAACGCCATCGACAAAACCTATGGCAAACGCGGGCAATCCGTCGTTGACCGGAATTTCCGCGCGGTGGACTCCGCGCTCGCGAACATGGTCGAGCTGGAGATCCCGCGCGAGACGACGGCAAAGCGCGTTCTGCCGCCGATCGTCGATCCCGCTGCTCCGGATTTCGTGCAACGGGTCACAGCCATGATGCTTGCGGGCAAGGGCGACCTCCTGCCTGTCAGCGCCTTCCCTGTGGACGGCACGTGGCCGACGGACACGGCGCGCTGGGAAAAGCGCAACATTGCCGAGGAAGTTCCGGTCTGGGAATCCGACATCTGTATCCAGTGCAATAAGTGTGCGGTCGTTTGCCCGCACGCCGCCATCCGCCCCAAGGTCTTCAAGCCCGAGGCTCTGGAGGGCGCGCCGGACGGCTTCAAGTCGGTGAAGTTCCGGTCACGCGAGCTGGAGGGCTTTCTTTACGCTCTCCAAGTTGCCCCGGAGGATTGCACCGGTTGCAACGTCTGCGTGGAGGTGTGCCCGGCGAAGGACAAGTCCAACCCGAGCCGCAAAGCGATCAATATGGCACCGCGCATCCCTCTGCTGGAGCAGGAGCGCGCGAATTACAGCTTCTTCCTTGATATTCCGGACCCGGACCGTGCGATTCTCAAGGACGATGTGAAGACGACGCAGTTCATGCGACCGCTCTTCGAGTATTCGGGTGCCTGCGCGGGCTGCGGCGAGACGCCATATGTGAAGTTGCTCACGCAGCTCTTCGGCGACCGCCTTCTCATTGCCAACGCCACGGGGTGTTCCTCTATCTACGGCGGCAATCTGCCGACCACACCCTTCACCGTCGACGCCTGCGGGCGCGGTCCGGCGTGGTCCAATTCGCTCTTCGAGGACAACGCGGAGTTCGGGTTCGGCATGCGCGCCGGCATTGAACAGACGCGGGTCTACGCTGAGGTGCTGTTGCAGAAGTTCGCCCCGGTGGTGGGTGACGACTTCGTTGCCGCCGTCATCGCGTGCCAGACCGGCGACGAAGCGGCCGTGCGGGAGCAGCGCGAGCGTGTCGAAGCTCTGCGGTCCAAGCTCAAGGATTCGGACGATGCGGAAGCGAAGACACTCCTCCAAATCGCCGACTACCTTGTGCCCAAGAGCGTGTGGATTGTCGGTGGCGACGGATGGGCCTATGACATTGGCTTCGGCGGGCTTGACCACGTCATTGCCTCGGGGCGCAACGTCAACATCCTCGTCCTCGACACGGAAGTTTACTCCAACACGGGAGGGCAGCAGTCGAAGGCGACGCCGCTCGGTGCCGTGGCGAAGTTCTGTATGGCGGGCAAGGCGATCCCGAAGAAGGACCTCGCCCTCATGGCCTCGACTTACGGATCCGTTTACGTCGCGCGTGTCGCAATGGGTGCGAAGGACAACCACACCGTGAAGGCCTTCGTCGAGGCGGAGAGTTTCCCCGGTCCGTCGTTGATCATCGCATACAGCCATTGCGTGGCGCACGGCTACAACATGGCGATGGGGCTGGACCAGCAGAAAAAAGCGGTGGCCTGTGGCTACTGGCCGCTCTTCCGCTACGATCCGCGCCGCGCCGACGCCGGCGAAAACCCGATGAAACTGGACTCGGCCGCGCCGAAGTCCTCCCTCTCGGAGTTCACGGCCAACGAAACACGCTTCCACATGCTGAAGCGGATCAATCCGGAACGCGCGGAGGCCCTCCAGCAGATGGCGGCGGAATCCGTGCGCGAACGGTTCGCCCTCTACGAAAAGATGGCAGCCGGTCCGTCCACAAAGGGCAAACCCGCCGCAGACGCCAACAGCTAAACAAATACGGATACAATGGACCTTTCCACCACTTACCTCGGACTGAAACTCAAAAATCCGCTCATGCCCGGCGCGTCTCCGCTCGTCGACGATATCAGCGTCGTGCGCGCGCTGGAAGACGCGGGGGCTTCGGCCATTGTCATGCACTCGCTCTTTGAAGAGCAGATCACGCAGGAGCAGGTCGCCGAGTTTGCTCATACGGAGGGACACGCTGAATCGTTTGCGGAGGCGACCTCCTATTTTCCGGCGATGGCGGACTACTCCCTCGGGCCCGAACGCTATTTGCGGCAGATCGAGCGAATCAAGGAAGCGACTGACCTGCCGGTTATCGGCTCGCTCAATGGTGCGACGCCGGGCGGTTGGACGCACTACGCCAAATACATCGAGCAGGCGGGCGCGGACGCACTGGAGATCAACGTCTATTATGTGGCGACCGATCCCCGCGAGCCGGGTAACGAAGTGGAGGCGCGCACGCTCGATATCCTCCGGGACGTGAAGGCGAGCGTATCCATTCCCGTTGCCGTGAAGCTGTCGCCCTTCTTTTCTTCGCCCGCGCACTTCGCCATGCAACTCGACGATGCCGGGGCGGCGGGGGTGGTGCTCTTCAATCGCTTCTACCAGCCCGACATCGACATCGAGGAACTGGAGGCGACGCCGCACCTTGAACTATCGCGCTCTCCGGAGTTGCGCCTGCGCCTGCGCTGGGCGGCAATCCTGCACGGCAGCCTCAAAGGCGATATCGCGATCAGCGGGGGCGTGCATACCATGGAGGATGTCATCAAAGCAGTCATGGCCGGTGCCTCCGGCGTGCAGTTGGTATCCACCCTCCTGCGTAAGGGACCGACGCAGCTTGGCTACCTCCTCGCGCAACTGCGCAACTGGATGGAGGAGCATGAATACACCTCTCTGGAGCAAATGCGCGGGAGTATGAGCTTGCGCAAGTGCCCCGATCCGTCCGCCTTTGAACGCGCGAACTATTTGAAGGTTCTCCAGTTGTGGAGGCTCGACGCCCGCAGAAAGCAGGGGTGGCCGGGGCCGGCGGAGCCCCGCGTCTAAAGAGTGATGAACGTCCTTTCGCAGACAACGGGCTATGCTATCGAGGCACTTGCCTGCCTCGCCGCCTCATCGTCGAAATCGATGATGGTGCGCGAAATCGCCGCCGAGACGGGGATCGCGCAAGCATACCTCGCGAAGGTCGTGCAGCGCCTTGTCGTGGCCGGCGTGGTCGACTCCAAGCGCGGTTACCGTGGCGGCATCTATCTGAGCCGTTCGCCTTCGGATATCACTATTAAGGAAATCGACGATGCCGTGGAGATCAACCGTCCGCCGGACCGCTGCCTTCTCGGCATGACAAGCTGCAGCGAGGAGCGCGCCTGTCCCGCTCACGACTACTGGAAAGAGACACGCGAAAGTGTCCGCCACCGCCTCACCACCCTGACCCTCGACGACATCGTTGCCTTTGAAATTGGTCGCAAAGCGGGCGACTCAGGTTCCTCGCCGCTCGGGGCGGGATGAAGGCCTGAAGCTTCTGTAGCGACAAGGCACGCTCTGCAAGCCTTGCCATACCTGAGGGGATAAAAGAGCGGTATGATTATTGAGGGTCTCAGAGATATTCGGACGCGAACAAGAGTGTGGAAGCGGCGTTCCCGCCGCTTTTTGAGCCACTGATAAAGCGCATCCCGCCGCGTCCGCAGTTTTTCCGGTCGTTTGTCAGGGTTGTTTTCATTGCGGAAATATTAGTGAGAGTGCAAGACGGGCATCGGCGTGCGCCGCGTTGGAGCTGTTTGGCGATCCCGGAGGATGGTCGCTGCTCGCGGGAAGCGCGGCATTTGGCAAAAACGAATAGGGCCTGCGGTTGACCGGCGATCTTTTGGCGCTGCCCGACTCCGGCAACTTTTGATCGTTTCCCGGACCGCCGCCGTCCCGGCTTTTTGTGGGTGATCGTATTCCTTGGCGGTTGCGGGTTTATTTGTGAAATTGTCTTCCGCTGCCGCTGCATAGCTGGGGATACTCACTGTCTTCAGGGCTTCGTGTTAGAAAGATGAAACTGCCGAACAATTCTGCTGCCTTTTTTTCTTGTAATGAATTGCGATGTGCGTTATTTAGGCTGAACCGCCGAAAAGGCGGGGTATAGGATGCAAAACTGCGACCTCAAATTCTCTACTACCGATGAAAACATTTCATTATATATTCTGTTTTGTTCTTATTTCTATTTCGGCTTCTTGGCTTCCACCGGATGTCTCGGGCAGTGCGACCGGCAAGGTGCATCTGCATTATAGCGGCGATCTCGCCACATGGGAGAAACTTCATTTAACCCCCGGCATGATTGAGGATGACGGCGGTATCGCCTTGGAGGGTTTGCCCCATCCTGTGTTCTTCCGCCTGGAGATAACCGATTTTTCCCGCATCCCCGTGCCGGAGGGATTTTCCCTTATTCCCGCCGGGACGTTTGCCATGGGGGATCACAAGGATGACCCGGAGGAGTGGATGGCGACGAGCCGTCCGGTGCATGACGTGTATGTCTCTGCCTTTTACATGGCGCAGACGCCGGTGACTTATGGCGAGTGGGAGGCGGTCTACGATTGGGCCGTGGCGAACGGCTATTCTTTTGACGATCCCGGGCAGCGGGGTGCGTATGTCAGCCCCGATCCCGATCCTCTGCCGGACACCCCGGAGAACAACCTGCATCCCGTGGTATGGGTCGGTTGGCACGACGTGGTGAAGTGGTGTAACGCGAAGAGCGAGATGGAGGGGCTGGAGCCGGTCTATTACACGGACAGCGCACACACTTCGGTGTATCGCGAGGGGCAGCATACGTTGGCGAGTGCCCATGTGGACTGGACCGCGAACGGATACCGTCTGCCGACGGAGGCGGAATGGGAGAAGGCCGCGCGCGGCGGCTTGGTGGGCAAGCGTTGGCCATGGGGAGACGCCGAAATCGACGGCACACGGGCGAATTACTGGGACAGCGGCGAGACCAACGGGACAACGCCGGTCGGCAGTTACGCGCCCAACGGCTACGGGCTTTACGATATGGCGGGAAATGTGTGGGAATGGACATGGGATTGGTTTGCGGAGGACTGGTATAGCCAACCCGAAGCGTCCGCCCCCGACACGCGCGGCCCTGCGTTCGGCGACATCCGCGTTCTTCGTGGCGGCGTCTATTCCCACGGTCCCGAGTTCTGTCAGGTGGCCCGTCGCACTGACTGGCCGGCTCTTCCATGGTTCAACTATGGCTTTCGTGTGGCCCGCAGTGTCGTGACGGTTGAAGAAACCCGTGTCATCGCCCTTTCCGGCGACCTCGACTTCGGGACCGTCACCGTTGGCGCAAGCGCAACACGCACGCTGACCATCAGCAATACGGGAACGCACGCGCTCAACGTCGCGGGGATGGAACTCCCGGACGGCTTCAGCGGCGATTGGAGCGGGATGATCCCGGCAGGCGAAAGCGAGGAGGTGGCGGTCGTGTTTCTCCCGGAAGAAGTTGGCGATTACGCGGGAGTGCTCACGGTGGATTCCGACGCCACTGCGGGCGTCGGCTCGATTGCCGTGGGCGGAACGGGGATTGACCCGGAACCCGGGCCGGAGGGTTTTGCCTTCATTCCGTCAGGAACATTCGCCATGGGGGACCACAAGGACGATCCGGATTGGTGGATGGAGTTCGCCCGTCCGGTGCACGATGTCTATGTTTCCGGCTTCCACATGGCACGATCACCGGTGACCTATGCGGAATGGGCGGAGGTCCACGATTGGGCGGTGGCAAACGGTTACAGTTTCGATAATCCGGGTAGCCGTGGTTGGGATTCCGTGGTTGGCCCTCTTCCCGAATCGCCGGAAAACAATGAACACCCGGTTACTGTGGTGAACTGGTATGACGTAGTGAAATGGTGCAACGCAAGAAGCGAGATGGAGGGGCTGGCACCGGTCTATTACACGGACGATGCGCGCACCGTGCTCTACCGCGAAGGGCGCCACGACATCACGTCCGGCCAAGTTGACTGGCTGGCGGATGGCTACCGTCTGCCGACGGAGGCGGAGTGGGAAAAGGCGGGCCGCGGCGGTTTGGTGGGGGCGCGTTGGCCATGGGGCGACGCCGAAATCGATGGAACGCGGGCCAATTACGTCGATAGCAATGAAGTGAACGGTACGACGCCGGTAGGAAGCTACCCTGCCAACGCTTACGGGCTCTACGACATGGCGGGCAACGTGTGGGAATGGACTTGGGACTGGTTCTCGGAAGATTGGTATAGTCAACCGGGGGCAACGGAAGGGGATACACGCGGCCCGATAGCTGGTGCCGACCGTGTCTTCCGCGGTGGCTCATGGTCCGGTCCCCCCGAGAACGGTCGGATTGCCGGGCGTCACAAAGCGGGTCCTGCAACGGAATGGACAAACAGCGGCTTCCGCCTCGCCCGCAGCCATGTGGGCATGGTTTTTGTTGAGGGCGGGACGTTGCCGGCGGTTTCACTTCTTGGTGAACTGAACGTCGACTCCTTCTTCATCGGAAGGTTTGAAGTGACTCTTGCCGAATGGCAGGAGGTGTGCCTGTGGGCGTCGGCGCACGGATACGATCTTGATGACGTCGGCGAGGGCTGTGCGGAGGATCATCCGGTGCAATCCGTCAATTGGTATGACGTGGTGAAGTGGTGCAACGCGAAGAGCGAAATGGAAGGGTTGACCCCGGTCTATTACGTGGACGGCGATGTCTACCGCACCGGTGAGTTGAAGT
>SKLD01000551.1 GCA_007123395.1 Opitutales bacterium | reverse complement strand
GCAGCGGAAAACCTCGTCGTCCACCGCGCCCTCCTCGACACCGTCCTGCCGACCGTCGCGCGCGAACTCCGGGCACAGGGCGTGGAGTTGCGCGCCGACGACGCCTCACGCGCGGCCCTTGCCGTCGCCGGCATCGACGCGGGCGCGGTATCGGCGGAGGATTACGATACCGAGTATCTCGACCGCATCCTCGCCGTGAAAACGGTGGCAGACGTCGACGAGGCCATCGCATTCGTCAACACGCACGGTTCCGGGCACAGCGACGCTATCGTCACGGCCGACCGTGCGACGGCCGACCGCTTCCTCGCGGGAGTGGACGCCGCCGCGGTTTACTGGAATGTCTCCACCCGCTTCACCGACGGCTTCGAGTTCGGCCTCGGCGCAGAGATCGGCATCTCCACGGACAAGCTGCACGCCCGCGGGCCCATGGGGCTCAACGAGTTGACGAGCTATAAGTTCACTATCGTCGGCGACGGCCAAGTCCGCTGATGGGCGGCCTGCGTCAACCGCCCGAATGGGCACCGCACAAGGCGGTGTGGAGCGCGTGGCCGCGCGTCCCCGCATACTGGGAAGGTGCCATGGACGGCGCGCGGCGTGAACTCGCCGCCTTTTTCCACGCCATCACCGATCCCGATCCCGCCACAGGCGAGCCGCGCGGCGAAAGCGTCAAGATCCTCGTGTGGGGCGACGAAGCCCGCCGCTCTGCCGCCGCCGCGCTCGACGCCAAAGGGATCGAGCGCATCGAACTCCCCTACGGCGATGTGTGGTTCCGCGACATCGCGCCCGTCTTTTGCTTCGACGCCGCCCGCCGCCAGCACGCCGTCTGCTTCCGCTACAACGGATGGGGCGGCAAATATGTCATGGAGCATGACGACGGCGTGGCGGTTGCTATCACGGCACTCACCGGACTGCCGCGACGGGACGAGGACTGGGTCTTCGAAGGCGGCTCGCTCGATGCCGACGGCGCGGGCACCGCCCTCACCACGCGCCAGTGTCTCCTCAACCCAAACCGCAATCCCGTGCTCAACGCGGAAGCTATTGCCGCCCGCCTGCGCGGTGCTCTCGGCGTGGAAAAGCTCATCTGGCTCGACGAGGGCCTCGCCAATGACCACACCGACGGCCACATCGACAACATTGCCCGCTTCATCGCGCCGGGAAAAGTCGCCTGCATGCATCCCTCCGGTGCGGACGACCCCAACGCCGCCGTTTTGCGCCGGATCGAGCAGACGCTACGCATGGCCAGCGACGCCGGCGGCCGACCCCTTGAGGTTGTCAGCGTCCCTTCCCCCGGCTTCGTGCCCGATGCAGAGGGAAAGCCCGCGCCCGCAAGCCACATGAACTTCTACATCGCCAACACCCGCGTTCTCGTCCCGGTCTACGGGACTGCGAACGACGAGACCGCGCTGGACGCTCTGCGGCCGCACTTCCCCGGGCGCGAGGTCATCGGCCTGCGCGCGAACCACATTCTCGTCGGCGGCGGCAGCTTTCACTGCGTCACCCGCGAACAACCCGCCGATTAACGCTTAACGGCGGCGCGGGCCGTAGCTGCGAATCGGCGCGTTGCGGTTGGCCGAGGCGTTACGGAGGCGGTAGACGATACGCGCCTTCTCCAAGTCGCGGGGATTCATTTCCATCTTCACCGTGTCGCCCACGGTGATCTTGATGAAATGCTTGCGGAGCTTTCCCGAAATGTGGGCGAGCACCTGATGCTTGTTGGCCAGCTCCACGCGGAACATCGTGCCCGGTAGGACGGCCACGATTTTGCCTTCAACCTCTACGGTTCCAGTTTCTGCCATATAGTTGTAACTACCAATCGGTATTGGGTTTGGTTTGCACTTGCGCCGCACGCAATCAGAGCGCACGGCAAACAAGCACCATCCCATTTACGACGGTGGAGTCAAGCGGGAAGCGCGCATCCGCATATTCATCGACACAGGCGCATTCACGGCCTCTATAAAGGCAGGGCACCGCGCGTCCACCGCCAGCAAGGCCGATTCAACGAATGTCAGGATACGCTGTGGACCGCTGATGTTTGGCTTCAAACGTCAGGTAGAGAGCCACGGCCAGACCCGCGCTGCCGAAAATCATCGCCATGACAACGATCTGGTAACGGATGGCCAGCAAAGGATCCACTCCCGCGAGAATTTGGCCGGTCATCATGCCCGGCAGAGACACCAGACCGACGGCGAGAAACGCGTTGATCTGCGGGATCATGGCCGCGTTGAATGCCGTCGACCGCGCGGCGTCGATGTCCATGCCCCGTCCACGTTCGCCGTCGAAGCGCTCGCCGGCAAGGCTGATCGCCGTCATCGCGTTTGCGAAGATCATGCCTGCCAGCGGAATAAAGTAGCGGGGCTGGTAAAGCGGTTCGGAACCGATGATGACGTAGAGAACATAAACGAGCATGCCCCCGCAAGAGAGACCGATGGCCGTGAGTATCCCGCCGTAGCGTCGCCAGCCCTTCGCCTCAAGGGGGCGCAGCGCAATCCACGAGGACACGGCGAGAATGAAGACCACCACCGGCACTGCCATCCACGCCGACTCCACCGCAAAGATAAAAACGAGGACAAAGCCCATGAGCAGCAGTTGCACGACCATCCGCAGCGTGGCGTAGACGGCCAATCCGCCCTTGCCGTTCCACCGGTGATAGAGCCAGCCCACAGCCAGAAGCGGCAGCAGACTGAGAGCAATGCCGGTCGCGGAAATGGGAACGACTCCGCCGTTCAACGGTCGCCCTCCCCTCGGGCTCCGCCCACTTCCCGGAACAACTCCCGCAGGCGCAACCGGGCCTCCGCGAGCGCACGCTCCCCTTCAGCGGTGATCACATACTCGCGCCGGTTCGTGCCGCCCGTCTCCGCCGCGCGCAGAAGTCCGTCGCGCTCCAGCCCGCGCAACATCGGATAAAGCGTCCCCGGACTCAATCTGTATCCGTGCTCCCGCAGTTCCTCCAGCATCCAGTTGCCGTAAACGGGGTGTTCCGCCGCATGGTGCAGTATGTGCATGCGGATGAACCCCGAGAGAATGCGGTGTAGGCCGGGCTCTTTCATTATCTACGAAAACCGATTACGGTTTTCAGTAGAAAAGGTCAAGTCCCGTTATATTGTTTCGGCACGGCATCTTCAATGACAACCCGCCGCGCAGCGCTCCTTGCGGCGGCGATCACTCTTTCTGACGCGGCGGAGAGTTCCGCCAATACATCATGGACCACGAGGAGGGGGGCGACCTTTGGTTGCCAGCAAATAAATTATTTCTGAGTTAAGTAAAAAACATCTCTGAATTAAATAAAGCGTCAAAATAACTTCTTACTTAGTTATTTCAAGAATGACCAATGCCGCACTTTTGCGGGGCTGGTTTGCACCTGCCGCGAAAGTGACTCATTTACAACGCACATGCATTACAACTGGCAAAAAGAACTCTATGCTCTCTGGGAGCGGGCCGTGCTGCGTTTCCGCGAGACAGACCATACCGCGGCAACCCTCTTCGCGGCGGGAGACCGCGCGTTGATCGACCGGATCGGCGCGACGCCTCAGGAGGTCTTCGATTTTATCGAAGACTTCTGCACCCGCGGCGAGCCCGACTTTACGACCTTTGCGCTGCTCGCGGGTATTCGACGGCACTACTTTCTGGAACGGCAGGGCGGGAAACGATCCGGGAATGTTCTCGACATCGACGCGCTGCCCGCGAAAAGCGATGCCATCGAAGGGATCGAATGGCTTCCCCGCATCATCCCGAAAGCCCTCGCCAAACTACGCGGCGAACTGCACCCCGACATCATGTTCCTATGCGGCGGTGACCGCGCCTTCTTCCAGCGGCACGATGTCCATCCCGCCGACTTTCTGCGCATCGTGGAGGCACATGAAGACGATACCGCCGCCGTCATACGGTGGTTTCTCGCAAGCAGCAAAGAGACCGCCGCACAGCCTCAAGTCGACCGGCGGCGGGCCTCGTAAAACAGCTTGTTCAGTAGCCGCCGGGGAACAGCCCGTCGGTCCAGAGCCGCTGCTTCGGCAGGATTGAGCCGCGCCTGGATCCTCCGTCACGGTAGGTTTCCCAGTGAGTGCCCCAACCTCCGAGGGAGGCTTCCGCGCTTTTCGTCGCGACGGCCTCGCGGACGGGAGACGCTACGACGAACCGGATACCCGGCGCCGCCAGCGTGTAGGTCTGCGGCCGCTCACGGAAGCGACGCGCCGAAGTGGTCCTTGTAGGCGGTGCGTTGGCTACTGCAGGAACGTGTGAATAAGTAGTTGTCATGTGTCTACAATACTCCGGCCCCTTCCAACGAATCAAGCGAACCACAACGCAAAACTCCTTTCTAACGTAGATTACACCGCAGCTTATTGCATCCATAAGCTAAGCAGATTAATCACTTCCTCCTGCGCGCGGGGAGAATGACGACGCCGCGGCCAGCTCTTCCCAGAGTTTTCTCTCCTTTTCCGAGAGTTTCTGCGGGAGGCGGATGCGCACACGCGCGAGCAAATCGCCCCGCCGCCCTTGCCCGAGCGGCAATCCCCGGGCCCGCAGACGCAGGCTGCTTCCGCCCTGCGTGCCGGGTCTCACGCGCACCCGTGCGCTACCTTCCAGCGTGGGGATTTCCACGGAACAACCGAGCACGGCCTCCCACGGCGCGAGTTCGAGGTCGCAAACGAGTTTGTCACCCTCTACCCGAAAATCGGGATGACGCTCGAACCGCACACGCAGGTAAAGATCGCCCGCTCCCGCCGGACCGGGCGCGCCTTTGCCGGCCACACGGATCCGCTGGCCCTCACGCACCCCCGCAGGCAAACGCACACGGACGGTGTCCGTCGACTCCGCGCCCGTGTGCGGGTCGCGGCGCCGCAAGCTGATGTTCCGCACCGAGCCGTGCAACGCCTCCTCGAATGTGACCATGATCTCGGACTCGACATCGCCGCCGCGCACCGCTTCCCGCCCTGCGGCGCCGAACGGTGTGCGCCGGAACCGCGTTTCCCGTCCGCCGCCAAAGCCGTCTTCGCCCGTGCCGCCGAAAAACTGTTCGAAGAAGTCGCTGAAGCCGGTCCCGCCAAAGTGAAATTCGTATCCGCCTCCGCCGGGATCCCCGCGTGCCGCCCGCGAACCAAAGAAGTCCTCCCCGGCCTGCCAGCCCTGCGCACGTGCGCCAGCATGCGCTTTCCATTCCGCGCCGAGGCTGTCATACTTCCGTCGCTTCTCCGGATCGCCGAGCACCTCGTAGGCTTCGTTGATCTCCTTGAACCGCGCCTCCGCCGCCTCCTTCTCTTCGGCGGAAGCATGGTCGGGATGGCATCCGCGCGCAAGCTTGCGGAAAACGCGCTTGATCTCCTCCTGCGAGGCGCTCCGGTCAACGCCGAGAGTTTGGTAATAATCCTTGAATTCCATAGTCCACTGCTGCCTTTGTCTCTGCGGTGAAAGAGCGATACGGCTTTATCGCCCGAGGGAAAATAATGCGGGGCCGGTCTGCTTAGAGCCCGGCCCCGCTTTGGTTTTCCTTGTAATTTTGACTGCCATTACGGCGAGACCACCTGTGGGGTGGTTGCCGCCGGACCGGGATCCCCGCCGTTTATTCCACCGCGATCATGCGGGGGCGGGCCGCCTCTGCCACCGGCAGCTTCAGATCGAGCACTCCCGATTCGGTTCGCGCTTCGATGGAGCTTTCGTCAATTTCAACATTGAGTTCCAGCTGCAGGCGATAGTCCGCGTCCGGGATCTCGCGGAAGACCGGCTTCCACGAAGCGCCCGTGAGTTCCCGGCGGTTGCCTTCGATGAAGATGCGGTCCCTCTCCAGCGTGATCTTCACCCCGTCTTTCGCCACCCCGGGCATGAACACCCGCACGTGGTAAGCTTCTTTTTGCTCCTGCACTTCGTAGTGCGGCTTCAAATAGCGCTGCGCGCGTTGCGCCCGTGCCTCGGGGGTCTTGTTTTCATGTAGAGTCACTTGTTCGCTCATTTTGTTCTCCTTTCTTGCTGATGAGTTTGGTGCTGTCCCCGGCCCATGCTCACGACACCGAAATCATGCGCGGCTTGCGCTCTTCGCGTTTCGGCAGCGTGACCGTCAGAATGCCGTTATCGAGCTTTGCCTTCACCTTGTCCGCGACGACGTCGTCGCCAACAGTGATGGACCGGCTGAAGTGGATGGCGGTCTCTGCGCCGTCTTCCCTTCGGCTCTTGCGCTCGCCGCTAATCGTCAGCACCGCGTTTTCCAACTCGATGTTGATGTCCTTCTTGTCCACGCCCGGAAGCTCTGCGAGCACGTAGTAGTTATCCGGATCCTGATTCAGGTCGACCCGGAATCCCCGCGGATCCTCCCGCGTCAGCATTCCCGGAAACGCCGGGAAACTTCCAAAAGTCCGGTCAAAGAACCGGTCGAGTTCACTCAATGCATCGTTGTAGAGATTATCGTATTTGATCAGTCTCATGTTGATTCCTCCTTTCATTGGTTTGCACTCTTTCCAATGCATTGAACATGCCAGTCGATAAGCCACAATAAGTTGCTGAAAATTAATGAGATAGGAAAACAACAGGAGCGGCGAAAAGAGCCATGTTGACACACCAGGAGACACAACCCGGCACCAGCGCGCATTTTTGTCACACTTAACACCGGAGAGCGGACATTCCTGCCTGCGGCCTCACCGGAGAGCGGACATTCCGCGGCCTCACCGGAGAGCGGACATTCCTGTCCGCGGCCTCCCGGAGAGCGGGGCACAAACATCATCAACCGAACTTCGCCTCACTCACCGAAGTCCGCCGCCCAGATCGACTGCCGCCGATCAATCGCCCAGCATTCCGCGCTCACGCAGGAACGCCTGGGCTTCGGCGTGTTCCTGCTCCCGCAGCGCCTCGGGTATCGCCGCCTTCAGGCGGGCGATACGGTTACCCGGCGCGGGGTGCGTCGACAAATATTCGGGAACTCTGCCCCCGTCCGAAGCCGCCTCCATCTTTTCCCAGAAAGTGACGGCCGCATTGGGATCGTATCCCGCCCTCGCCATAATGAGCAGGCCAATGTAATCCGCCTCGTATTCATGGTGACGGCTGAAGGGCAGCATCACGCCCACTTGGGTGCCCAATCCGAAGGCCGCCATCGCGAGATTCGGATCAATCCGGTCCGAGCGCGACGCCCCGTAGGCAACGGCCACGCCGAGCCCCATGCGAATGAGTTCCGCGGAAAGGCGCTGGTTGGCATGGCGCTGTTGCACGTGGGCCAGTTCATGGCCGATCACGACCGCGAGTTCATCGTCTGAATCCGCCAACTCGATCAAGCCGGAAAAGACGCCTACCTTTCCGCCGGGCATGGCAAAGGCGTTAATCGACGGATCGTCGAAAACCACAAACTCCCACTCGATGCCGGGCATTTCGTCGGCAACAACGGCCGCGAGGCGACCTCCAACACGCTGCACTTGGGCATTGTGGTCCGGATTCCGGGAGACCGGCATCTCCTGCTGCATCTGCGCGAACTGCCCGGCCGCCATGTTTTCCAGATACGACTCCGGCAGCAACTGCGGGCCGGAAGCACAACCGGAGAACAGCACCGCGCCGAGAAGAACCGAAGCAAACAGGCCTTTGAAACGACGAACAGGGAATTTCATGCTCTTACCATGGAAGCGGATCCGGGAAATGGCAATGCTACATTCGCTCCAAAACGGCGAGCCCCACGCGATCGGCAAGCAGGCGCCCAGCGCGTGTGAGCCGGATGAATCCCCCCTCTGTCCCGGCAAGACCTTCTTCTTCCAACTCCTCGAAAAGCTGTTCCGCCGCCGTCCATGCCGCCGCCGGAAAACGCCGCCGCAGAGCGGGGACGCGAATGCCTTCGTTCATGCGCAGCCCGAAGATCACGGCATCCTGCGCAAGCAGTGCGTCACTCAGCGCCGTCGACTCTGCGAAGCGCGGACTGCCGGAGTGCACTCCCTGCAACCACGCATCCGTATCGTGGATGTTCGTCGACCGCATACCGTCGACTTGGCTCGAAGCGGAAGGCCCGTGGCCGAGCCATTCCTGCATCCGCCAAGTCCCGAGGTTGTGGGCGCAGGCACGACCCGGCCGGGCGAAGTTGCTCACTTCATACTGACGATAGCCCCCCGCCTCCAGAGCATCCCACGCCGTCTCATAAAAAGCCGCCTCGTCCGCCTCGCCACGCTGCTCCAATTCGCCTCGCCGCAACCGCAACCAGAGGGCCGTGTCCTCCTCGAAGGTTAGGCAATAGGTCGAAATATGTGCCGGGCCGCGCCGCATCGCCTCCGCGAGGTCGGTGCACCATGCCTGCAGTCCCTGCCCAGGCAGAGCAAACATCATGTCGATGTTCCAGTTGTCGAAGCCCGCCGCTTCGACCAATGCAACCGCGCGGTCGACCTGTTTTCGCGTGTGGGGCCGCCCAAGCCGTGCCAGCGTTGCGTCGTCAAACGATTGCACGCCCATGGAAATCCGGTTTACGCCAAGGTCCTTCAAGACACGTAGCTTGTCCGCGCGCACCGACGCCGGTGCCATCTCCACCGTCCACTCCGCGGGCAGGACAGGAACCGCATCGCGGACACTCTTGCCCAAGGCATCCAAATCCCGCGCCGGCAGTAATCCCGGCGTCCCCCCGCCCCAGAAAACGGTGTCCACCTGCCGCGGCGGCGGACGCAGCGTCAACTCCCGCCCCACCCCGGCGGTGTAGCGTGAGAAATCGTCGCCCTCAGGCCGCTCCTGATAAAAGTTGCAAAAGTCACACACCCGCGCACAAAAAGGAACGTGAAGATACAGTCCGAGGGCAAGTCCGGTCACGTCCGTGGCTTTTCCTTGCTCAATTGCTGTTTCCATCCCTACTCTTGGATCAATTTTATCATGATGAAGAACGCCAAACTGTCGTTTTCCTTTTCACTCCTCGCTCTTGTGATTCTCGCCACGGGCTGCCAGACGGTATTCCGCGACCTCACCCGCGAGCGCATCCCCGAGAACCCCTCGGGAATCTATACCTTTGAGTTCGCCGCCCAGCTAAGCAATACCAACATCGTATCCGGCACCGAGAGAGCGCAAATCGTCATCAACGGGAAGACGTTCGACATGGAGCCAAGCCCGCGCGGCGACCGCATCTTCCAGTTTGACTACCGCATGCCGCCGGGTGTCACCGAGGCACGCTACTACTACATCCTCACCTACGACTACGTGAGCAACAACGTGCGCCGCTCCGCCCGACGCTACAGCACCCACGAAGCCGGCGGCGTCTATCGCGCGCGCCTTGTCAACCGCTACACCATCCAGCTCGTCGCAGACCGCGGCCCCGTCGGCTCGGCTATCGGTCTCGTCGGCAGCGGCTTCCGCTCGGGCGATACCGTTGTCGTCGGTGAGCGCGAGGCCGACACCACCGTTCACTCCGGCAACTCCCTCGAATTCACCGTGCCCGGCCTCGACGCCGGTCGTTCCTACCCCGTCATACTCCGCACCAGCGCCGGAGACATCAATGTAGGCAACTTCCGCGTCGACGAAGGTTCCCTCTCCGTCACCCCGTCCAGCCTGCGCCTCCGCTCCGGTGATGTCGCCCAGATGATTTTCCAGATTCCCAACCCCGCTCCTTCCGGCGGATATTTCATTGATGTTACCACCGACGCCCCCGCCAGTGTCATTATGGATGAGGTCGTCATCCCCGCCGGCTTCAACTCTGTTGTCGTCGACGTCGAAGGCGGCGAACCCGGCTCCGGCACCCTCTT
>SKLD01000222.1 GCA_007123395.1 Opitutales bacterium | reverse complement strand
CGGAAGGCGGCAGTATCTTCCGCATCGTCTTTCCGCTCGATCCCGGAAACGCAGTGGAAGAAACGACCCCGCCGGAAACGACGGCGGAGTGCCCGGCAACAGCGTTGGACCGTGGCGGCGCCCGGGTATGACCTGCATCGAACGCGCGAAGTCCGCCGTGCACTTGATTGCGAAATTCTCTCAGATCACCGCGTGCCTCTCCAGTCACTCTTCAGCTTCGACGGGACTGATCCTTATCCATGCCTTGTCTGTAGCGTCGAAGAGGAGTGTTTCTTCCCCTGTATGATGCACATAATACCACCGTTGATCTACACTGCCTACGCGGCGCACCCAAGGATAGTTTTCAAGAGAAGTCCACATTCCAGCGAGACCAAGCTCGCGGAACCAAGAGAGATTCTCAAACTCTTCCCGGGTATACCCGCCCTCGCGACCCAGAAGAAAACCCCATATATCAGATTCCAAAGTATCCACTCTCTCCCTCAGCGACATAACTCCGAGATGATCAGGACTTTCCTTTGCAAAAGAGTAACTCTCCAAAACATAGTCAGGACGAAGGCGGAACTGCCGGTGTTCGCGCGGATGGAAATTTTTCCCGGCACCGCCCGTTGCGAACGGGTAGATGCTCTCTCCCGACGGCTTACTATCTAAAACACGTGTTTCGCCATTCGTGAAATCATGAGAAAAGAACAGGTAAATGCTATCTTGATGAGCAAAGTTAATACTGAGTCCAGAGAGGATCACTGATTTCAGTCTTCATGGCGTTGATATCCAAGTCGATATCGGCGGCTTCAATACCGCCGGGAAATAAGCAAACCGCAACGCAACAAACTTGGAATACTATGCTTGCCTTGATTTTCATTTGACAACAACCCGCTTCACTTTTCACCGCCCCTCAATTCGCCATACCCATCTTCTCGAGGATGCGCTGGAGGTCTTCGTTGCCGAAGTATTCAATGACGATTTTGCCGCGTTTGGGAGCGTGGCGCAGCCTGACGGGGGTGTTGAGGAAGGAGGCGATGCGCTTCTGGAAGTCGTCGACGGCGGCGGCTTCGCCGGGAGAGAGGGCACGGCCGTCGCGGGAAGCGGCGGGCTTGTTGCGGGCAGTGCGCATGACGTGGAGGAGCCGCTCGGTCTCGCGCACGCTCGCGCCCTTTTCGACGATCTGACGGGCGAGGATGGTGCGCTGCGCGGGATCCTCAAGGCCGAGGATGACCTTGGCATGTCCGACGGAGAGCAACCCCTTGTTGAGAAAGCCTTGGATTTCGCGGTCGAGCTGGAGAAGGCGCAGGGCGTTGGCGACGGCGGCGCGGCTCTTGCCCACGCGCTCGGCGACGGCTTCCTGGGTGAGGTGAAAGTCCTTGAGAAGGGAGGCGTAGCCGAGGGCTTCCTCGATGGGGTTGAGGTCGGCGCGCTGAAGGTTCTCGATGAGGGAAAGGACGGCGGAGGAGACCTCGCTCGCCTCGACGATGTGGGCGGGAATGCGCTTGAGGCCAAGCTCGCGGCAGGCGCGCCAGCGGCGCTCACCCGCGATGATCTGGAAACCCTCGCCCATCTTGCGCACGACAATCGGCTGGAGCAGCCCTTCGGCGCGGATGCTGTCGGCCAGTTCGCGCAGTTTGGTCTCGTCGAAGTCACGGCGCGGCTGGTGCGGATTAGGCGTAACCTTGGAGACCGCGATCTCCGTAAGGCCCGGTGAAGGATCCTCGGGGGCGCTGCCGCCTGCGGCGGGGGGCGGGTCGGGTGCTTTCTTCCCCTGCGGCGGCGCGGTGTTCGGTTGTTTTTTCGCCGATGCGGGTTTCGCGGACTTCTTGCGCGCGGACACCGGTTGTTTCGCAGCTTTCTTAGCGGCAGGTTTCGCGACCGCTTTCTTCGTTGCCACGGCGGCCTGCGGAGGCGCCCCACGCGTGGAAACGC
This sequence comes from Opitutales bacterium, assembly GCA_007123395.1. Lineage (GTDB taxonomy): Bacteria > Verrucomicrobiota > Verrucomicrobiia > Opitutales > Oceanipulchritudinaceae > SLLG01. The sequence goes on along the minus strand of SKLD01000222.1, from coordinate 25,602 downwards.
CCCCTGAAATCAGGCTCCCGAGGCCACGGCCCAGTCTCGATTTGCGCACAGCCATATCAGTTTTCAGTTCGGTTCCTGAGGGATAAAGAGTTCCTGCCCGGCAATAATAGTGTCGCCGGCGATGCGGTTGGCGTTGCGAATCCAGTCGACCCGCGAATCGTAGCGGCGCGCGATGCCGGAGAGCGTATCGCCGCGGCGCACGGTATGGGTCGTCCCGGTGCGCGGATAATTGTCACTGAAGGTAACGGTCTGATCGACGCGCGGCCGCCCCTCAACAGAACGGGCGAGCGCGTTGATAGCGCTCTGTGTTTGCGACGCGAGGCCCTCGATCTCGGAGGATACGAGATTGATGATCTCGGTGCGGTGGCGCGTTGCCGTCTCGTTCACAGCCCGGCGCATCTCGGAGAGGCGCGAATCCAGCTCGCTCTTGGAGACATAGTCGGCGGGCGGCTTTTGCGCCTCTTCGAGTTGGCGACGAAGATCGCGGTTTTCGCGCAGGAGCACCTCCATCTCAATCTTCATGGCGGCGAGTTCGCGCTGGAGGATGCGCACATCCTGCTCGAGATCGGCGACAACGACATTGATGGGGCGTCCGCTCTGCTGCTGGGCAAAAGATGTTGAGGCGAGGAAAAGGACCCCCGCTAAACAAATGAGCTTTGACCGTTTCATACGCATACTGTGCGGCATCGGCGCGCTACGGTCAACGCGCGATCTCGCGGCGGCGGTTTTCGAGATAGGCATTGCGCAGGGCGGCGTAGGGGTCGATGGAGGCTTCCTTCATGGTTTCGAACTCACGCATGAGGGCGGGCGAGCGGTTGGTCAGGTCGACGGCCTCGGTGATGATCAGTTCGTCGGCGCTCAGAAAATAGACCGGCGGATACAAAAACGCATCCGGAACCCGCCCGACAGCATCGCGCACGGTGGAGGGACCGATGAAGGGCAGAACAAGATAGGGCGTGTCGCCCACGCCCCACACGGCGAGCGTCTGCCCAAGGTCTTCGCGCGGAATACCGCGGAGGTGTTCGTGGTTGTCGGACGGCTTGCCGAATCCCAGCACGCCGACTGTGGTGTTGAGCAGAAATTTCTGCGTCTCGCGCCCGGCCTCGGAGCCCTTCCCTTGCAGGAGATTGTTCACCAGACGGATGGGGTAGCGCAGGTTGTCGAAGAAGTTGCGCACGCCGCGCTGCACAGGCTCTGGCGTGACACCGCCGTAGATCCGAGAGACGGGGATAAGAATGGCCTGGTAGGTCAGGTCGTTCATCGCGAAAAAAGCGCGGTTCAGACCCTCGAGCGGATCGTTGACGGCGACATCATCGAACTCATCGTCGTCCCAAAAAGGGTCGAAGTCGTCCTCATACTCGACAAGCTCGTCGGCCTCGCCCACCGCAAGAGAGGCGAGCACGACCCCTTCAGGCGGTGCGGCGAAGACCGCCTCCTGTTGCGGCGGAGGGCGTTCCGGCGGGCCGGACGGGGCCGAAGCGCAGCCGCCCAATGCCACTGCCCACACTGCCGCGAGAACGGCCGCGACGCGCGGGTACCACACCCTCAAAGCGACCGCGCCGCAGCCAGTCTCTTCAACCATTGGACTTTTCTTTCTGCGCGTCCACACGTTCGGAGAGAACGCGCAGAAGTTCGTCCGGCCCGCGGCGATCAAGCACGCTCGTAAACTGGCTGCGGTAATTACCGACAAGGCTCACACCCTCGATGACAAGATCATAGACCTGCCAGTCGCCCCGCATGTCCACGAGCCGGTATATCACTTCGTAACGCTCGCCTTGGTAGACAATGGTGGAGTCGACTTCGAGGCGATTGGCACCGAGTTCGCGCGTGCGCCCCCACTCGATGTCCGGGCGCGAAAGTCCCGCGAGGCGGTCGGTATAGGAGTACATCAGCAGATCGGCGAAGAGACGGCTGAAAGTGCTCCGCTGCTCCTCGCTCAGGCTGTTCCAACCGCGCCCAAGCGACCGGCGGGCGATGACATCGAATTCGAAGCGCTTGTCGATGATCTCGCGCACCTGCGGCATGACCCCGGCGGGATCCTCCGCCACACCGTCGGGAAAAAGGAGTTCGAGGACTTCGGCGACGGTGGCACGGAGATCGGCCGTCGGCTCGGCGGCGGCGCGGCCCGGCAGAAGAAGCGCGGGCAGCAGCGCGACGAGAAGGCAGAAAGATAGACGAAACTGTATCATGACCGGTTAGTTTTAATCCTCCACGCTGCCAAAGGCAAACCGGCTAATCAAGCTTTCCAGATCGACGGCGGATTCCGTGTCGTAGAGGATCTCGCCCGGCTCCACGGGAATCCCTGAACCGCCGGGCAGAAGCGCGACGAACTTGTCGCCGATGAGACCAGTCGTACGGATGGACACAATCGTGTCGTCGTCCAGTTCAATACCGCGGCGGATGTCGATGGCAACGTAGGCGGCGTAGGACTCCGGGTCGAGGCGCACGGCGCGCACCCTTCCGACGGAGACGCCCGCGACACGCACATCCGCCCCCGTCTTTAGTCCACCAACATTAGTGAAGCGGGCCTCGACGGTGTAGGTCTCGTTGCCGAAAAAGCGCGCCCCGCCGATCTGTACGGCGAGGTAGGCCACGGCCAGCACGCCGGCGATGACAAAGAGGCCGACAAGGGTTTCAATCTTCAGCTTGCTCATGGGAATATTCGGAAAAGGGGATATCGAATGTCAATTCGGCCGGCGTCCCCGGGTTGGCATGCAGGCGCGCGGAGGCGGTCCAAACGGGACGCGAAGCGACCGTCTCGCGGCAGACGGCGGCGACGGCTTCGGCCACAGCGGCGGGCTCAGCCTCGTCTCCCTCCGCCCCGACGGCAGCCACGGCCCACGGCCCCGCCGCGGCAAGCCTCCAGCCGTGCGGGAGGGCGCGGCGGAAAGCGCGAATGACAAGGGCCGCGCGCAGGTTGGGCGAGGCCCCCGATTCGCCGTGTCGGCGCGCACCCGCCGCTTCAAAGCGCAGTTCGAGGCGCGGGGCAGTGACCTCATTCTCCACTGCCCGCGGCAGGCCGACGACCTCGTTGCGCAGGTCCTCGACCGACTGCAAAAATGTGGCCCGTATCTCCGGCCTCGCCGCCTGCAAGTCGACGGGTGCACCCTCGAAGCCGATACGCCCACCGTCCAGCACCGCCACCTTGTCCGAGATGAAAAGCGAGTCCGGCAGATCGTGGCTCACAAGCACCGCCGTAAAACCAAACTGCCTCTGGTAGCGCTCGATCATGTTGAAGACCGACACCTTGCGCAACGGATCGAGCCCCGTCGTGGGCTCGTCGAAAAGGATGATCTCGGGGTCCATCGCGAGCGAACGCGCCAGCGCCACCCGCTTCTGCATGCCCCCGGAGAGTTGTGACGGATACTTCTCGTCGACGCCCTCGAGGTCGAGGCGCGCGAACAGCTCGCCGACCCGCCGACGTACCTCCCTGCGCCGCAGGCGCGTCCGCTCCAGCAGCGGCAGGGCGACGTTCTCATACGCCGTCATTCCGTCGAGCAAGGCGTTGTTCTGGAACATATAGCTGAGCTTTGGGGGAATGCGGCTGCGCCCCGGCCCGAAGACCTCGCCGTTCACCGTGATCTTTCCGGCGTCCGGGCACACCAACCCCGCCACGCACTTCATCAGCACCGACTTGCCCGCGCCGCTCTTGCCGAGCACCGTCGTCACGCGCCCGCGCGGAACGCGCAGATCCACCCCTTGCAACACCCGCTCGCCGCCGAACGCCTTCCGCACCCCCTCGATTGTGATGACGTTGTCGCCGTCCATGGTTCAGATGAGAAACGAGGTGATGAGGTAATCCGCCGCGAGGATCACCACGCAGGAAATCACCACCGCCTGGGTGGCCGAGTAGCTCACGCCGCGTGCCCCGAAGTAGCGCTTCTGCAAATGCGTGAAATACCCTTGGAAACAACAGATGAGGATGACGAGAAAGCCGAAAACGAGCGATTTGATGAAGCCCCCGCGCACATCGCTCCACTGCACGGCGTCGATGAGGTTCGACCAGTAGACGCCGTGCTGGAGCCCGAGAATGGTCACCCCGGTCACGTAGCCGCCGAGAATGCCGATAATGTCGAAAAACGCTGTCAATATGGGAAAGCAGATCAGTGCCGCGACAAGACGCGGGCCGATGAGGAAGGCGCGCGTCTCGATGCCCATGATCTCGAGGGCGTCGATCTGCTCGGAATTGCGCTGGATGCCCAGCTCCGCCGCCATCGCCGAGCCGGCCTGCCCCACCACCATGATCGCCGTAAGCACCGGCCCCAGCTCGCGGATGAGCGTCAGTGCCACCGCCGGACCGAGCAACCCCTCCGAGCCGAAGCGCACAAGCGTGTAGTATCCCTGCAGGCCCAGCACCATGCCCGTGAACAAGCCCACAAGCAGAATCAGCGGCGTCGTGCGCACCCCGATCTCGTAGATCCGTTCGACGAGGCGCGGCAGGGAAAACCCGCGCACGAAAAAGAGGACCACCGACTGCACCCCGAGAAGGGCCGCCCGCCCGGTCGCATCCACCGCCCCGAGGCATCGCCTCCCTGTCCGGTCGAGGAACATTCGCGCAGTAAAGCCCCCCGCGCGAGCCGGACACAAGACAAATACCCGAGGCGCGGCGTCCGGCACCGGTTTCAACCGGGAAGAACCAAGCCCGCCCCCGCCCGCCCGAACTCCGCGAGGAGCCGCGCCGTGCCGTCGATGAGTAAGCGCAGGTCGCCGCCGTCCGCGAGCGTGAAGGCGGCGTGGTCGGGCCGAAGCTCCAACCGCACCGGCGCACCCGGCACGCGGACCGTCAGCGACGAGGCGTCCGGCGGATAATCCAGATACGCCGCCAACTGCGGCGCCCCGTCCTCCAGCGCGTCAATCCGCGCCGCGATGTCCAACGACTGCGGAAACCCGATGACCACCGTGTCGCAGTGATAGCGGAACACTTCGATAAACGTCGGCTCCGCGACCACTTCGGGGCACCGGAAGCCGCCGGCTTCGGTGACAATGCGATAGCTGCGCGCATCCTCCGGATCCTGCCCGACATGCACCGCCGCCTCGAAGTCGGGTGCTTTAATCACCGCGCTCCCGCCCTCGCAACTGTAGACGAGTTGCCGCCTCTTGTAAGCAAAGGACCGGCGGATCCGCTCATATAGAGCTTCCGCCCGTTCGGCCACCTCCGCGCTCCCCGCCTTCCGCACAAAGGTCGCCGCATTCGCCGAATGTGCCTCCGGTTCGAAATGCGCCCCTTTCACAAACCCTTGCAGCCGCCGCACGCGCCCGCCTTCGCACCCGCGAAGACTCGCGCCCAGAAACGCCCGCATCGCATCCGCCTCCGTGTCCATGAAGCGTCCATGCAAGCGATCCCTGCCACGCCCTCAAGCCCGGAGGTGCGGGTTCAGGACATGGGTAACAAAAAAGGTTCAGGACATGGGTAACAGTTTCGGCAAGAAGGGGTGATGCCATGGAAAGAAACCCAGATGATAGATGAACGTATGCATTTTGCCCTAAAGAGCCTTCAAGAGGGCGTGAACTTCAGCAAGCTTTGTGCCGCTTACGGGATCAGCCGTAAGACAGGCTAGAAGTGGCGCGATCGCTATATGAAGGAAGCCGCCATTGACCTCAATGGTGCTCGGCTAAACAGCTGGCTCGCAGCAGCGCGGGTCTTTAGACCGTAAATCCGTGGACAACCTCAACGACATCGGCCTTATCCGAGCGCCATTACGCCTTGACCTCGATCCCGGCCAAACAGCCGTCGGGTACCTCAAGGACAACGTCGGCGGTTCCGCCGCCGGGCGGCGCGCCAGCGCTCAAATACGGAGCGGGCTTCGTCGCGGCTAACGAGTGTCACGCACGCGGCGTAAAGCGCTATACCCGCCGGAACAAGCACGCCCACGCGCAGGAAGGCATCGAGCTTCTCCGCCTCGACTATTCCGCACATCCATCCATCGGCGACCCACAGCGCAGCCCCCATCATGGCGGACGCCCCAAAGACGGTGGCATAGACTCCCCGGCGCGACTGTGTCGGTTGAAGGCGGCGGCGCAGTAGTGTCTCCAGCAACACCGCGTGCAAGGCGCTCGCCGCGACATTGGCAAAGGCCAGTCCCGCCACGCCAAACGGCCCCATGAGCGCGAGGCTCAGGACAAGATTCACAACGAGATTGAGGGCACCGAGGCGTACGGGCGTCTTCATGTCCTGAAGGGAATGAAACCCGCGCACGGACAGGCCCATCCAAGCGTAAAACGGAATGCCGCAGGCCGAGATCACCAACGGCCACAAAGTCGCCGCAACCTCCGCCCCGCCGAAGCGTCCCCACGCAAAAAGAAGGCTGAGAATCGGCTCCGCCAGCACGGCGAGGCCGACGGCAGCCGGTATCGTAATGAGAAAAATCATACGCAGGCCGTCGGCATAGGTGCGGGCCAGCCCGCCGTCGTCCGCCCGCGCGCGCAGCCGCGACATCTCGGGAAAGAGCACCGTGCTCACGGCGATGGCAAACACCCCGAGGGGCAGCTCCACGAGCCGCGCCGAGAGGTAGAGAATGGCGGAGGCATCGTCATCGAGCGAAAAGGCGAGGAGCCGCGACACAAGTATGTTGATCTGGAAGATCGCCGCCCCGAGCAATCCCGGCACAAGGAGTTCGAACACCCTCGCGAGGCGCTCGGGCCGCTCCAGGCGCAGAGACGGCCGCCAGCCCTGCCGCGCGAGGTCGAGCGCCGGGATGAGCAGTTGCAGCCCGCCCCCGAGCAATACCCCGCCGCACAACCAGAACGCCCGCTGCTGTGCCTGCCCCTCCGGCAAAAACGCCCCCGCCGCGAGCGCACCGATCATCGCAAGGTTCAACCAGACAGCGGAAAGCGCGGGCCAAAGAAATCGCCGCTCGACGTTGAGCGCCGCGCCGAGGATGGCGGCGAGGCAAATCAGCGCCACGTAAGGCAGGAGAATGGCGGAGAGCGTTGAGCCGAGGTAAAAACGGTCCGCCAGCCCGCCCACCGCGTGTACCGACAAAAACAAACCCCAACCAACGACGATGACCAGCCCAAGAACGCCCGCGAGCCGCACTAGAACCGCGTTGAGCAAAACAAAACCCGCCTCCCGCCCGTCCGTCTCGCGCGCCTCCGCGAGCACGGGGATAAAGGCCGAAGACAAAGCCCCCTCGCCGAGGAGACGGCGGAACAGGTTGGGCAGCGTGAAGGCGAGGATGAAGGCCGAATTCACCGCCCCCACGCCGAGGAGCGCGAAGAGCAGGATATCACGCAACAGCCCCAGCACGCGCGAGGCCATCGTAGCCGCCGCCACCAGCGACACGTTTCTCAGGATGCCGGCCATCGCGCCGCTATTCGAAGCGCTCGAGGCGGGCCAGCGCCGTGGCCCGGCCCGGCAGCCCGCCTTCGACGACTGCCGCGTAGAGCCGCTGCGCCGCGCCCGTGTCGCCCGCCTCCTCCGCTTCGGCGGCGAGTTCGAGTAGCGCACGCGCGAGCCAATAGCGACCCTGCCGTTCCAGCCGCACATCGCCGTTCAACGATGGGTCAAACCGGGTGCGCACCGTCCAGAGGACGCGCCCCGCCTCCTCCCCGCGGCCCAGCAACCGCAGCGCCACGGCAAGCTTCACCCCCGCCTCCACCCGAGCGTCGTAGGGCACAGTCGGCAGATCGACAATCCGCTCATAGACGAGCGCGGCATCCTCCACGCTCCCTTCGTCCACGCTCCCGCGCGCCAGCAGGCAGTCTGCCCGTCCCATTTCCGCGCGGTAGCGCTCGGGATGCTCGGGATAGGCGCGCAGCATGCGCTCGTAGAGCATCAGAGCACTGCCGAAATCATTGAGCTTGCGGGAAATATCGGCCTGCTTCAGGCGGGCATAGAAGACCAACGGATGACCCGGATAGCGTTGTATGAGGTCTTCCAGCGTCGTCACGGCGTCGCGCAGGGCACTGTTTGTACCCCGTCGCTCCGCGTAAATCGCAGTCTCCCACAACGCGATCGGCGCATATTCGCTTTCCCTATACTCATCCGCCAGTTGCCGGAGCGTCTGCTGCGCCGCCCCAAGGCTTTCCCCGGCGCCAAAGTCACGCGCGGAAATAAGAAACGATAGAATCGCCGGTCCCGACGCCGGGTAGCGCTCCCGCAAATCCTCGAACACGGCGTTGCCCGCTTCGGCGTCTCCCTGCGCGTAAAAAGCCTCGCCCTTAAGCAGGAGCACATGGCTGGCCACCGGAACCGGTTCCGCTTCGACCACCAGCGGCAACCCCTCCCGTTCCCCGCCGGGAGCAACCTCCCGCACCCGCTCCTCCGCGCCCGCAAGATAGGCAAGCAAACCGTCGGCCAGCTCCACAGCGCGCTCCGTCTGCCCCGCGTCCAAGGCGAGCCTCGCCTCCAGCCAGCGAAAACGCACCGAAAGGTCGGGTGGCATGCCCGTCTCCGCCGCCCCGCTGACAAGACTCTCCACCCGCGCCAGCGCCTCGTCGCTGCGTTCGGCACGTCGCATCGCATCGATCAAATTCCACTCCGCGCGCCACCGCGCCGCCACGTCGAGGCCCCCGGTCACGGCCGCCTCGTCAAGCGTCGCCCGCGCCCGGTCAAACCGGCCCGAACGGATATCCGCCACGACCCAAGGGAGAACAAGCGCCGACCGCTCCTCCGCCGGAAGCTCGCGGAACACCTCCGCGTAGACATCCGACGCCGCCGCGTAGTCCCGGTTCTTGAAATAACAATCGCCCATCAGCACGCCGAGTCGCGCGCGCGTCACGCCCGGCTCCATCTCTCCGCGCAAGCGGTTGAGGTAATCCGCCGCCGTCCGGTAGCGCGGCGGCTCGCGGCTCCAATTCAGGTAGGCGAGGAGGCGGTGCGCGTGCCGCACAAGGGGTGAACCCGGAAATTCTTCCAGCAGCAGCATGGCGTCCGCCTCGGCGCCTTCGAAAGACCCCTGCGCCGCGCGGCGCAGGGCGCGCAGGGCCAACACTTGGTCCCGCAAAGGATGTGCCGGATGGTTCTCCACTAGATCCGTCAGAAATGTGTCGAACTCAGGCCGTTCCTCGCCCGCCAGCGGACCGTGGGCGAGAAGATACAGCGCCGTCTCCCTAAGGTCGCGGTCGGCCTCCGCCACGACAAGTTGCCGCAGCGCGAGGCGCCCACGCCCCGTGTCCTCGCCGGAAACCATACCCATAAGCAGCAGAAACGGCGGGCGCAGGCCCGCCTCCGCCAGTCCCGGCGAACGCAGTTGCCGGTCCAAGACCTCGACGGCGTCGGAGGTGCGTCCCTCACTGTGCAGCGCGATCGCCAGCAGCCGCGCCGCTTCGAAACCGCCCCGCTGCCCGCGCATGGAGCGCTCCGTCGCACGCAGCTCGGAAACCCCCGCCGAAGTGCCCGCCTCCATCTCCGCACGGATCCGCATGACCTCAAACTGCGAACGCAAAGTCGGCGACGGGGCGAGCTGGCTCGCTTGGTCAAACCTCGACGACGCACCGGCGCCGTCCCCCGCCCGCGCAAGCAACAAAGCTTCCAGCAGAAAATACCACGCCCGGTCATCCGCCTCCAAATCCGAGGGCGGGAAGCGGCTGAGAATCTCACCCGCGGCCTCCACGTCGTCTGCGTAGAACGCCGTGTACGCCCTTCGCAGCAGCCATTCGGGTTCCTCTTGGCGGGGATAGGACTCCAGCACCTCCTCCGCCTCCGCAAACGCCCCCAGTGCGATCAGGGCCGAGGCATACAGCAAAAGAATCGCCTCCCGCGCATCCTCCGGCAGCTCTGCCGCGAGCGCCGCCTCGAAAAACCGCCGCGCCATACCCGGGAATCCCTGCCGCAACGCCGCCTCCGCCGATTCAAGATCCCAGTAAACAAGCCCGCGGTCCCCTGCTGCCGCCGCCGCGCCCGGCGCTTCCGGATCGTCCAACGGCACCGAGGCCAAAGCAGCCGCAGCCGCCCAAAGCCACGCCGACACCCACATGATCGCGGTCCCCTTGCTCATCGTCCCACACAGTAGCGCCCCCCGCCCTACGGTCAACCTCCCCTCCGCCCTACTTCGACGTCGGCCCCCGCAAGGAAGATTTTCTGCGTGCGAATTCTCAACCGAGCCCTGCCGCCCCCCGCAAAGTCCTCCACGGACTCGGGAAAAGAGAACACCAAGTGAACATACGTTTATTTTCTTGAGCTGAAGGTATGATAGACCATAATTTTGTGCCGCTTTCATTGAAATCCAGCCACCGTCGGCCCATCGTCCCGCCATGTCCGAACATCCGACAGCCACGAATGATTCGCTCCCTCCCCCTCGCCGAACCTTCGCCGAATACTTCGCCGGGATCGGGCTGATGCGAATGGCAGAATAATCGGATGATACAACAGTGACACAACGCGAAAAAGCCATTCTGTGCGGACTCTTTCTCTCCCGTTGCGACACGGCGGGATTGGAGCGGCTCGGCTTCGCTTCCTTCAAGGAAGCCTACAATATCCTCGGCCTCGCTATCGGGGTGAAGCCGGCCTCAATCAAGAATTACCGGGACGAACTGGACCCGCTCTTTCCGAACAAGCGCCGCGGTTGGCACGGTCGGCCCCTGCGTCCGCACTGCGAAAAAGTCTACGAGACCTACAAGTCACACGAGGTCGACGAACTTGTGTCCCTGATCGCCCGGTTCACGGGTTGTGATTTTGACTCAGCGGCGGACGACTCCAAGTGTCATAATAACTTCACCGCACATGCCAAGCGACTTCTGACTGGACGAGCGGCGGAGAACTACTTTCTCAGTAACTTCAACCGCCATCCGGAGTTTACGGGATCTTCGGCAAAGGATGTCACGCAGGCTGGATGTGGTTTTGATTTCGCACTCACCTTCAGCGGAAACCACGGGTTCTTTGCCGTGGAAGTGAAAGGCCTGTCCACTGCGAACGGGACCGTTTCGCTTACCGAAAATGAATACAGAAAGGCAGCTGAGCTTGAGCGGAATTACTTCCTCTACGTTGTCCGCAACTTTGATGAATCACCGGAGGCAGTCACGATCCGTAACCCGGCGTATTCTGAATTTCCATTTGTTCGGCGGGAACGGAGAATTATCGAAGTGACATGGGCCACGCACATATGAATGCAGCGCTCCGGAGGCCTGCCGTTATCCGGACCATTCGCTGCATCACCCGCCCCCTCAGCCCCGGCTGAGGACGTGGCGGTTGGCCATGCTGATGCCGCTGAGCATGGCGCCGGTGATGCCGAGGAAGCCTTGGTCGGTGCCGGCGAGGAAGAGGTTGTCGAAGCGGGTGGTGCCGTCGCGGTGTTTGCGCGGTGAGCCGTAGACCGCCCCTTCGATGTGGCGGGTGAAGCGTTTCACGGTGCAGGGGGTGAACATGTCGATGGCGCGCGTATGCGCGCGCACGGTGTCCATGCCGAGGCCCGGCACGAAGCGCAGGGCAGACTCCTGGAGGCGAGGATACCAAGCCTCCTTTTCCGCCCGGTAGGCGTCCGAACCGAGAGCGGCCCAGCGGTCGTAGTCGGCGAGGGCGGTGACGCGGAAGAAGCCTTCGTCGAGGGAGCGGTCGCCGTAGTCGTAGTTGTTGGGGAAGCAGATGACGCCGCTGCGCGGGTCGACCAAGGCTTCCGGGCGCTCGTAGTGGAAGCGCTCGCTGTCGTTGAAAAAGATGATCGTCTCCTCCGCGCCGAGGTCGGCGGGGGGTGCGTCGAGCACGGTGATGGTCTCGACGAAGCTGAGACGGCGGCCGGACTCGGGGGCGGGCGAACGGGCGGCAGGATCGGGGGCGGCGCAGAGAGCTTCCGTCTCCAGCGCTCCGGCGGTGGAGAGGACGGCGTCGGCGGTGACGGTGGTCCCGTCTTCCAGCTCGACAGCGGTCACGCGCGCGCCTTCGCTGTGGAGGCGGCGCACACCGCACTTCATTTTGCGTTCGCCGCCGACTTCGCGGAAGCGCTTGAGGAGGGCGCGGATGATCACGCGCACGCCTTCGTGCGGACGCGCGAAGCCTTCCTCGAAGAGAGAGCGCCAGAGGATGACGAATTGGTCGAAGTCGATGTCGTTCTCCCGCGCGCTGCCGTAGTAGAGGACCGGGCAGAGGAGCATGTCGGTGAGCAGGGGCGAGCGCAGGAAGCGGCCCATGACCTCGCGGGCGGAAAGGACGGGCGCGGAGGCGTCGAAGGGATCGCATGCCGCGACATGCGCGCGCAGGGCGCGAAAGCCGTCGATTTCCTCCGGAAACGCCGACGCGACGGACTCGCCGAGACTCGCGAAGCCGTTGTCAAAGTGCAGGTCGACGCCGGGGAAGGCCACGCGGCTGCCTCGCTGCGGGCAGAGGTCGAGATCCTCCCTCCGGAGGCGCAGTTGACGGAGCAGCTTGATAAGGGGCGTTCCCTTCGCGCCGGGCGGGACGTAGTTGGTCACGGCGTGTAAACCGACGTCGTATTTGCGGCCCTCCAGCGCGTAGAAGCTGTTCAACCCGCCGGGCGCGTTGTGGCTCTCGACAACGAGGACAGTGCGGTCGAACATGGCCATGCGGATGCCGGCTGCGAGACCCGCCATACCGCAACCGATGACGATTGCGTCGTAATGGGGCTTCAAAGAGCGCCCGCCCATCGGAACCCCCGCCGGAAGCCGGTCCGCCTCCGCTTACGCCCCCGCTTTGACGGCGTTGAACTTGGGCGTCAGGTACTCCGCGCAGCTGTCGAGCGACGCGAGCTTCGGGTAATCCTCCTCGGGCACCTCGATGCCGTGCTTCTTCCGCAGTTCCATGACGATATCGAGGAAGTCCATCGAATCGAGGTCAAGCTGGTCGCGCAGGCGGACATCGTGGCTCAGGCCCTCGAGGTCTTCGTCGGGGGCGATTTCCTCGATGATCTCGAGAACCACCTGTTTGCACTCTTCTTTAGTCATATTCTTGCCGCTGTTTAGGAAATCAGGGTCAGTCTGCAAACCTTTTCACGACGAGGCTGGAATTGATGCCCAGCATGCCGAAGGAATTGTTGAGGATAATCCTCACCCCGTCGTCCGCGCGGGCGGGCTCGTTGAGGACGAGATTGCCGGTGTCGCACTCGGGGTCGAGGTCGTCGACGTTGATCGTGGGGTGGACGATCCCGTCGTCGAAAGACGGGAGGTTGCCCGCCAGCTCGAGAGCACCGGCCGCCCCCATGGCATGGCCTATGTAGCTCTTCGTGTTGTTCACCCGCGTGCGGGGGCAGCTCTCCGCCGGAAACACCGCGCGAACCGCCTTACACTCCTGGATGTCGCCCTGCGGCGTCGAGGTCGCGTGGGTGTTCACAATGTCGACATCTGCGGCCGTGAGCCCGGCCTTGGCGAGCGCCGCGCCCATGCACTGCGTCTGCCGCTCCGCGTTGGGGAGGACGGCATCAACGGCATCCGAATTGATGTGGTAGCCCACGACTTCGCCGTAGATTTTCGCGCCTCGCGCCCGCGCGTCGGTGAGCCGTTCCATGGTGTAGACGGCCCCGCCCTCGCTCACGACAATGCCGTTGCGCCCCTTGTCGAAGGGCCGGCTCGCCTTGTTCGGATCGTCGTGCCGGGCAAGCGCGCCCTGGCTCTTGAAGCCCGCGAAAATCCCGAAGGTATGGATCGATTCGCTCACCCCGCCCGCCAGCGCGAGATCCACCTCGCCGAGGCGGAGCATCCACAGCGCCTGGATGATCCCCGCATTGCCCGCCGCGCAAGCCGCGCCGATCGTGTAGTGCGGCCCCGTGATACCCATGTTGAGCGTCACCTCGCCGGCCGGGTTGTTCGCCACCGTGCGCGGGTTGTGGTGGTGCGTCCAGTAGCGCGTGTCGTAGTCGAACTGCGAGATGTTGTGGATCTCGTTCTCTGTCTCCACGTTGCCGTGCTCCGTGATGCCGAGATAGACGCCCACCCGCGGCTTTTCCACCGAGTCCCAGTCGATCCCGCTGTCGGCCACCGCCTCACGTGCGCAGTAAATCGCCACACTGCCCGCCCGCGTGCCGTTGCGCAACTCACGGCGGCCCTGCCAGCGGCGCGCGTCGAAATGACACACCCCCGCGTGCACCGTGCCCATGTGCCGCATCTCAATGTTTTCGATGCTCGCCTCGGCCCGCAGCAACGCCGCGCGCATCGTCGCCAAGTCGTCGCCGAGGGGCGATGTCAGCCCGCAGCCGGTAATCACTATCCGTTGTGCCTCGGTTTCCTTGCTCATTCCATGTCACGCCCATGCACGCGGAGCCGTCCGCGAATTCACGAATCGAAACCGCCCAACAGAACCCCGCCCGCCCCCCAAGTCAACCCAACGCCGCAGACGCCAACACAACGCACGGGAGAATTCCGGGTGACGCCTAAATCAATAGCTCAGAGATATAGCAAAATTGACTGTTCTGCTTGAGGGAATATTTTTAAGACACTTTTTTATACTTATGCTATGTATCATTGCGTGAGCGCATGCCGGTCTGCTTTTGGCACAAGCTCGGAGCAACGCGGGATTGTAAACCATTCATCTTTTCAATTTTCTCTGAGAAAAATAAACTTTCGGAGCTTGTGAGGCAACGTAAAACATATTACAAAGACACCTCTGCTTACTATCACTTCGGGGCTTGTCGAAGTTTGGTGGGTCACACGGCATCGGATACCGCCCCTTGCCCGACGCCAAAACTTGACCGTATACATCAAAAGGCGGACGGTGCATACTAGTAAAATAGAGGGCAACCATTACGCTCGATGCCGACTTGCATGAATGCGCAAAGCGATTCGCCTAAAGGCGCCGGACAACGTTTTCTGGGTTCGTTGAAAGCCGCTTAAAGACAACAGCGGCGAGGTATCCGACCGTACCATCGATCTTCGATGAGATGACCGGCAGTGCCGTTTTGCGCAATCCCGCACAAGGAACAGACCCGTTGTTTGGCGTTTTGAAAAAGAAGTCCTCACCCGAGTCCGAAGATGCGCGTTTTGATTGATTGTGTCGTCCTCCTTGATGTCGCGCTTGGCCGGGCTCTCTTTCTCGACGACAGTGCCGCACTTCTTCGATAGGCCCGCAAACTTCGGGCTAGACTCCGGAGACGCGCGTGGGAAGGATTCGCGGGCATGTCCGCCAAGGTTATCACCATCGCCAACCAGAAAGGCGGGGTCGGCAAGACGACCACGGCCATCAACCTCGCCGCCGCCCTCGCCGACCTGAAGATCCCGACGTTGCTCATCGACCTCGACCCGCAGGCCAATGCGACGAGCGGGCTTGGTTTTGAAAAGTCCGAAGGTGCCAGCCTTTACGGGCCGCTTACGGGCGAGGGCGAGGTCGGCGACCTCATTCTCGACAGCGGGCGCCCCTTCCTTTCCGTCATTCCCGCCGAAGTCGACCTCGCCGCCCTCGAGACGGAGCTGAGCCGCCGCAAGGACTATCTCACGCAGCTTCGCGGCGTCATCGCTCCCCTGCGCGAGGGCAATGACTTCGGGATCGTCATCGTGGATTGCCCGCCGTCCTTGGGAATGCTCTCCATGAACGCTCTGGCGACCGCCGATTACCTCATCATCGCGCTGCAATGCGAATATCTCGCCCTCGAAGGGCTCGGGCAGATTATGGACGTAGTCGGCGAGCTACGCGATGCGGGCGTCAACCCCGACCTGGAACTCGGCGGCATCCTCATGACCATGTTCGATATCCGCACCAACCTCAGCCGCCAAGTGGTCGACGAGGTGCGGAAGCACTTTCCGGACAAGATTTTCAAGAGCCTCGTGCCGCGCACCATCCGCCTCGGCGAGGCCCCCAGCTTTGGGCAGACGATCTTTGAATACGATCCCATGAGCCCGGGAGCGGCGGCCTACCGCGACCTTGCTAAGGAGTGCCGCAAGCGCTTCGACCTCAAGCGATTGAAGTGATGAGTGGCTCGCCGGACGGGTTGGACGCGCTGCAAGAGTGCATCGGCTACCGGTTCAAGGACGCCGCTCTCTTCCGCCGCGCCCTTACCCACCCCTCCTACCTCCAGCAGTGCCCGGATGCCGACGGCCACAACCAGCGGCTCGAGTTTCTGGGCGACGCCGTCCTCGGCCTCATTCTCGCCGAGCATCTTTGGGAGACCTACCCGGAGGAACGTGAGGGCACCCTTACCCGCCACCGCGCCGCGCTCGCCCGCGGCGACCGCCTCGCCGAAGTGGCGCGCGCCGTCACCCTGCCCGCCCACCTGCGTCTGAGCGATGCCGAGACGGCCAACGACGGACGCAACCGCCAATCCATCCTCGAAGACGCTCTCGAAGCCGTCATCGGTGCCGTCTATCTCGACGGCGGCTATCCCGCCGCCCGGGACGCCGTCCTGCGCTGGTACGGCGACATCGGTACCCATCTCGCCGCCACCGCATCGGACCACAACCCGAAAGGTCGCCTGCAGGAACTCATCCAGCCCGAGTTCGGCAACGACGCCATCCGCTACGAAGTGACCGACGAATCCGGCCCCGATCACCGCAAAGCCTTCACCGTGAGCGTCCGCGTCAACGGCGAGATTCGCGGAACCGGCCGCGGTGCCTCGAAAAAGGAAGCCGAGGAAGCCGCCGCCCGCGAGGCCCTCGGTCTCATGGGGGCTTGACCTACGGCGCCGGTGCCCGGCCAAGGGACAGCGGGTTGCGGTAGACGACCTTGAAGACCGGATCGTCGCCGAGACGCGCGGCTGGGAGCCTCAGATAGGGGCGAACATCAACTGGGGCGTTTCTGACCACGAGCTTTTCTTCAACGACGTGGACGTGGATGACTGGCGGCCATTGCCGGCCTCCTGCGCGGGGCGAAGCCGCTGGTCGGCGTCGAAGACCCGGAATCATGGGAAATTTACGGGTTTCACAGCCAATTCAATCCGCAAAGGGACCGCCTCATGGTGTAAGTCTTTATTGGTTCCCGGCTACCGAGGAAGCACGCTGGGATCTGTTCCGGTTGGACCACCGCTCGGTCCGCTTCACATGGATCACGCTCGGGCTTCGACGGCGGGACTATGCATTGCGCGGTGAGGCCGGAGCAATGGGCGGAGGATGGGCACCACGCCACATGGCTTCCCGACGGCAAACGCATCTCCATGAACCTCGATATCGACCGCGACGGCATGCGGTTCGTGCAGGTAAACGAGGACGGCACGCTCCCGCGGGCGGCGGGAGGTTCAGCAAAAGAGCGGCAAGAACGCACCCCTGCCACCTGGAACGGCGGTCACGCCCCGCGGCGGCGGGCTTCGAAACGGTGGGCGAGCCAGAGCGAAGTGAACCGCAGCCACGGCGAGGGCCGGCGGCGGGGGCGGGGCGGAAGCGCCGCAACGGCTTCCATGGCCGCATCAAACGAAGCAAAGTAGTTGTTTCGCGTGTGCTCAGCGAGGAGCGCCCGCGCCCGCTTGCGGAAGAGCGCCCACGGCGCTGGTCCCCAAGTTGTTTCCACCCGGCGCACGACCTCCGCCGCCGCGCGCATGTCACCAACCGGGTACAATAAAGCGGGGTCCAGCCGCGCCGACCAGTCCGCGCCTCCGTGGAAATCGGGATACACCGGCACCGCACCCGCCGCGACGCCCTCGAGGAGCGACACCGGCAAGCCCTCGTAGTCGCTGCAGAAGAACAGATACTTCCAGTTAAGGAGGATGGCGCGGTAATCCCCCCCGGAACAATGGCCGTGGAAAATGACACGCGGGTCGTCGGCAAAGTGGCGGCGCAAATCCGGCAACGCGTCGCCGTCCCCGAGAATCTCGAAGCGGAAATCCACCCCGGCGTCCCCGAGCGCAGCGAGAAACGGCTCCAGTCGGTCGAGCCGCTTTTGCGCAACCTGCACCCGCCCGGAATAGCCGATGACAACCGGCCCGCCGGAAGGCGGCGGCTCTATCGGAGGCTCTTCCGCAAAGTCCACCGGCAGCGGCAGGACAAAGACGCGCCCGGCCCCGAGCCTGTCGACCGCGCGGAGCACCTTTTCGCGCAATGCCGCGTTGCAGCACAGGACACCATCCACATGCGGCGCGAGCGCCCGCACCCAGCGGTTAAAGCCGGGATAATCGGAGTGCAGGTAGAGGACCCGCCGCGCCTCCGCGTCCGGTGTCACGCCCCAGCCGAGCCCGTAGCCGTTATAGAAAACACCGGTGCGCCATTGCTCGCCGCTCCATGTCGCGCATGCCTCCCGCGCGACGCCAGCGACCCGGCGGTCCGGCGCGGCACGGCCGATATGGACCGAACCGGGAGGATTTTCGCCCTCCTCAATGTAACCACAAAGAAACATACCCTTGCCGCCAAACGCGTAAAGCGCCTCCCCGCGCTCCAAGTGGCGGCGGGCTACAGCCTCCATCCCGCCCCCGCATGGCCAGTGTTTCAGGATATGGACCACACCGCTCATCTCAGTCCGCTCCCGCCACGCCCCCAATCCTTTGCAAAGACCGCGAAATCCCGCGCCATCGTTTGCCGCGTGCCCCGCCCCGCATAGTGCACCACCTTCGCCGCGCGGCGTGTGGTGTCGTCCTCCCAGTCCGGAGCAATCGGCATGAAGTTGTATTCGGGCGGCAGCTCATGAACCGCGTAATCGCCCGCGAGAACGCGGTGATTGAGCAAAGTTTGCTCCGGCCAGCGCCCGCGGAAGACCTCCGCCTGCCGCATGGCGAAGATTTCGCGGTGCCGCGGACCGAGCACCATAACCCCGGAGTTGAAGTAGCGCGGATTTCCCGCCGGAAGGCGACCGAGGCGCGCCCCGAGTCGGATCAACTCTTCCTTGCGCTTCCACGCGTCCGCCCCGGTGTCGTCATACACACAGCCGAACCGGTCCTCCGGCACAAGGTCGAAGAGGTTCGGGCAATCCGGCGCGAGGAGGATGTCCGAATCGAGGAAGAGTATGCGCCGGTAGCGTTCGAAGGCGCCATACAGCTGGAACTTCTCAAGGTGGTAGCCCACGCGCCGCTTCCGGAACCAGTTGGGCCGCAGCTTGAACACCTCGCGGTCGAAGACCTCGAACGCCATACCGTGCCGCTCCGCGTAGCGCGCGAAAATGCGGTGCGAAACCGTCCCGGCGGGCCCCAGCCCAACCGCCAGCGTAATTAGCGCGTTCTCCATGCTTTGGCGCGCAACGAAAACCCTCCGCCCGAAAGTGACAACGCCAATTTCTGTCCCCGGCATCCGAGGCACAATCGGTCGGTTTTTAAAATGCTCTAAGCTATAGCAGATTCTGCAAACTTTCATCCGCCGGGTTATAAGGAAACAAACCCGCAATCTCGTATTGTCATTTATGTATCATTGCTTGCCCGATTATCTCTTTATCTAGACGCTATGACTTGCTTTACAGGCCACACAGAAATCGATGTATGGGGCAGTTAAATAGGCCTCTTGGGGGCTTTCGCATTGTATCACTGCGTTTTCATTGTTCTCAGAGTTAGTATATAATTGAGGAAAATCTTGTGTGATAACTCATCAGCGACTTATTCGCGTCTTTGCGTCGGCCTGCGCAGTGCCATTTGGTCTTGGATTGCGATTTCGGCATGCGGTCGCACGCGGGGTGCATCCTGCGCGGGCGCGGCTTGACGAAGAGGCATTGCGGCTTGACCCGGCGCGGGGAGCGTCCGACATTGCGCGCGTGCCCGCCGAAACCGAATCCGCCGCGCTGCCCTTCAAGGTCAGCACGCTCATTTACGTGACTAACCCCGCCGGAGAGGTGCTCCTATTGCGCCGCCGCAAGGCCCCGAACGAAGGGCTGTGGAGCGCAATCGGCGGGAAGCTGGAGATGGCGCTCGGGGAGTCTCCCTATGAGGCGGCCATGCGCGAGGCGGGCGAGGAGATCGGGCTCGAACTCACGGACGGCGATTTGCATCTCTTTGCCATGATCGCAGAAAAGAACTACGAGGGCAGCGTGCATTGGCTTATGTTTGTCTTTCACTGCCGCAAGACCATCGACATCGAACCCCCTCCCATTGACGAGGGCGAGTTCCGCTTTTTCCGGGAAGACGATGTCGCAGACCTCCCTATACCGGAGACGGACCGCGCCATCCTCTGGCCGCTCTACCGGGAGAAGCGCCACGCCTTCACGGCCCTGCGCGCGGACTGCTCGCCGGGCGCGCCGCCCCACTGCGTCGTCGAGGAGACCGTCGAGCCGCGATAGGCAGGCAGGGAATCAGGCGCCGAGGCAATACGAAAGGCAGTCCAAGGCACTGCGCCTCTCTTCACCACCCTCCTCAGCGTGGCCGAGCCGCTCCCCGGGTGACTCGGCGGAGCGGACGCTGCCTGCGAAAACGCAAAACATAAGGCGGGGGTGGCGATACCGAGGCGATCCACTGCGACCAACCGCATCGCTGTCGGGTAGTAAGCCCCGACGACAACGACAAGCCGCGAGCGATGTCAGTCGGTTTGCACCCCGATCACCTCTCGATGAGACAGCGCCCGGTCATGGCCTCGGGTTGGGGAAGGTCCATGAGCTTAAGAATGGTGGGGGCGATGTCGGCGAGGCGTCCGCCGCCGGAGAGCTTGTAGTTCTTGCAGCCTTTGCCGTAGACGACGATCTCGACGGGATTGAGTGTATGGGCAGTGTGGGGGCCGTCCTGTGGGGGATCCCACATTTGGTCGCTGTTGCCGTGGTCGGCGGTGACGACGGCGGCGCCACCGGCTTCGTCGACGGCTTCGAGGAGATCGCCCACGCAGGCGTCGACGGATTCGCAGGCCTTGACGGCGGCCTCGAGCGAGCCCGTGTGTCCGACCATGTCGGCGTTGGCGAAGTTGACGACGATGAGGCCGTATTTGCCGCTGAGGATGGCGCGCTTTGTCGCGTCGCGCACACCGTAGGCGGACATCTCGGGCTTCTGGTCGTAGGTGCTGACCTCCTTCGGGCTCTGAAGCATCTCGCGGTCCTCGCCCTCGAAGGGTTCTTCGCGGTAGTCGTTGAAGAAGAAGGTAACGTGCGGAAACTTCTCGGTCTCGGCGCAGCGAAACTGCGCAATGCCCTTGTCCGCCACGTAGCCGCCGAGGATGTCTTTCATCCTGGGCGGCTTGAGGAAGAGGACGTTCGGGCACAGGCCGGTCTGGTACTCCGTCATGGTAGCGTAAAAGACATCCGGCTTGGCCCCGCGGTCGAAACCGTCGAAGCCATCCTCAATGAAGGCGCGGGTCAGCTCGCGCGGCCGGTCGCCGCGAAAGTTGAAGAAGATCACCGAATCGCCGTCGCCGATCCGCCCGACAGGCTTGTTCCCGGCATCGAGGACCGCCGTGGGCTCGATGAATTCGTCGCCCTTGCGGGACGCCTCGATGGGGTTGTCGTAGTAGTATTGCACGGCCTCGGAAGCGCTTCCCGCAGTGCGCGGGATGTCCCGCCCCGTGAGGCAGTCGTAGGCCTTTTGCACACGGTCCCAGCGGAGGTCGCGGTCCATCGCCCAGAAACGGCCGGCGACGGAGACGACCCGCCCCACCCCGATGGACGCCATCTGCTCCTCGCACTCCTTGATGTAGCGCAGCCCCGAGTTGGGCGGCGTATCGCGGCCGTCGGTAAAGGCGTGGACGTAGACGCGGTCGAACCCGCGGCGTTTGCAGACCTCGAGCAGCCCGTAGAGGTGAGAGAGCATGGAGTGGACCCCGGCGTCGGACACCAGCCCCATGAGGTGGAGCGCGCCGCCCGAGGATTCCGCGTTTTCAAAGGCCTTGACGAGGACTTCGTTGCCGTCGACCGCGCCGGTCTCGAAGGCTTTGTCGATGCGGACGATCTCTTGGTCGACGATGCGACCGGCGCCGATGTTCTGGTGCCCCACTTCGGAGTTGCCCATGACCCCGTCGGGCAGGCCGACGTCGCGCCCGCAGGCCATGATTTCCGTGCGCGGCCACTCGGCGGAGAGGCGGTCGGCGACCGGCGTCTTCGCGAGCTTCACGGCGTTGAATTTTTCGTGCGCGGTGTCGTGGTTTTCACCCCAACCGTCACGAATGATGAGAACAACTGGTTTGCGTGCCATAGTCAGAAAAGTTCTGCCCGCGACCGGCGGCGCGGCGGGAAGTCACAGACCGGGGCGGCGGCCCGCGCCGCTCCTGTCCCTACCGGAGCGTGGAAGCAAGAATGATCCCCACATAGAGGGCCAGCAAAATCACGGCTTCCCAACGGTGGACATGGCAGCCCGTCCAAATGAAGCGCCACATGACAAGGGTAAGCGCGAGCATGGCGGGAAACTCGAGGGTAAGCCATGCGGGATCGACGGCGAGCGGGAAAAAGAGCGGTACCGTGCCGCCGATGAGCATCATGTTGAAGAGGTTCGAACCGATGAGGTTGCCCGCCACGAGATCCATCTGCCGCTTGAAGGCGGCGACGACGCAGGCCGCAAGCTCGGGCAGGCTTGTCCCCACCGCCACAATGGTGATGCCGATGATGAAGTCCGACACACCGATACGGTGGGCCAGCTCCGCTCCGCTCCCCGCAAGCAACTCCGCCCCGACCGTCAGCGCAAGAGTACCCCCGAGGAGGAGGACGACGGCAAAGACGACCGAGAGGCGCGCACCGCTCAGCTCGTCCTCCACCTCCGCGACAAAGGGCGGTCGCACCCGGCGGCTCGCCTTCACGACATAAACGAAATAAGCGACCATAATCAGTATCAGGACGGCCCCTTCAACGCGGCTGAAACCGCCGATAGCAAGCAGGTAGAAAAGCACCGTCACTGCCACGAGGATCGGCACCTCCGCGCGGATAAGCCGCTCCTTTACGGTAAACGGATGGATGAGCGCGGCGACTCCGAGGATGAGCCCGAGATTGGCGAGGTTGCTGCCCAGAATGTTGCCCACTGCGAGACCGGAGTTGCCCGCCGCACCGCTCACAAAGGACGTCACCAATTCCGGCGCGGACGTACATACCGACACCACCGTGAGGCCGATGACCACCGGCTCAATGCGAAATTTCAGGGCAAGCGCCGCCGCCCCGTCCGTCAGCCAATTGCCCCCGAAATACAGGAGGACCAGACCGGCGGACAGCGCCAACAAAAGCAGCCAGACGGCAAACGTCGAGTAATCCAGTAACACGCCCGACCTCCATGCCTCCTCCGCTGCGCGCGGGCAAGCCGAAAGCGCTCAACCGCGGGACGCAGCATCCTTGACCTTTGCCGCTTTCTCCGTGAAACCATAAAATAATGAAAACGACCTTGGATCTGCCGCCCGATGTGGCGGAATCCCTCCGTCTCGAGTCCGCGCGGCGCGGCGGACGGCGGGTGGCGTCGTTGAGCAAGCTTGTCACCGACGCGGTCCGGGAGGTCTACCAGAGACCCGGCACCCGCCCGGCGGAAGTCGACCTGACGGAAGGCCGCGTGATTGTGAAGAAGCCCGCGGGAAGCGCCGCAGTCACAGCCGAGGATCTTCGCAACGCTCTCGATGACTGAGCCGACCGTGCGGCACGTCCTCGACAACGATGTCTTTTTTGCCGCGCTCTACGAGGGTCACGCGCACCACCGGATTGCCCGGCGGTGGCTGGACATCTGGCTGGTTCACGTCGCACATGTCCGCGGAGCACAGCTGACCACACGCGACAAAGCGTTCCACCGCCAATGGCCGGAGCGGACCGTGTATGCCGAATGACCCCCACGGCGCGGATAAGCCGGAGACACGATGGAATCCCGGTCGTTCCGATTGGGGCGCTGCATCCGTGGAGAACCAGCCGCCTCCGGTCGACCGACTACGCCGCAGCAGGCTGCGGCTGGTAAAAGCGGCAAGAGCTTGCCGCACTCCAGAGCGGGCTCCGCCCGCGCGATGTCCCGGCCTCATCCACCATCGACGGCGAACAAAGAAATCAGACTCGCCCTTCGTCCGCTGCGGGCAAAGCCTGCCGCCCATGGATTCGGAGCGCTTGGAAAGCGCAGCCGCTCTGCGTGAGCGGCTGCGACGGATGGACGGGCGGGGCTACCCGGCATACAAAGGGCTGCGCGGCAGCTACCGGCTTGAGCGCTGCGCCCTCTACATCGACCACGTGCAGGGCGATCCCTTTGCCGCGCCCAGCCGCCTGCGCGCGCGCGTCGACCTCGCTGAGAGTGGCTTCGCCGAAGCGGGCCTGCACAACCGCAGCCGCCGCACGGCCCTGCGCGACTTCCTTGCCCGCCGCTTTGCCGAAGCCTGCGACGAGGCGCGCGCGCGGCGGGGCTCGGGAAAGAGCGGTCTCGTCGAAATGGCGCGCCCCGGCCAGGAAATCCTCGAACGTTCGTCCGTCGTTCTCGGCAACGGCTTTGTCGAGACGCGTCTCGTCGCGGGGCTACCCGCGGCGGGCCGCCGTATCCTCGCCCGCGAGGCGGAGACGCTGCTCACCGAAGTAATCCCCGGCATCGTCGACCGCTCCCTTTTTATCACTGCCCTCGACAGCGCCGCCCTCCGCCGCCACCTCGACACCAACGAAGACGCCGACGCCCTCCGCAAAGCCCTTGCCGACCGCGGTCTCGTCGCCTTCGTCGCCGACGGCGCCGTCCTCCCGCGGCGCTCCGGGGTGGACCCGCGGCCCCTCGGGCCGGAGGCCGTGCCCTTCGCCAGCCCGGAAAGCCTGCGCGTGTCCGTCGACCTCCCGCACGCCGGACAGGTGAGCGGCATGGGCCTGCCGCGCGGCGTCACCGTCATCGCCGGGGGTGGATTCCACGGTAAGAGCACCCTCCTCGCCGCCCTCGAACACGGCGTTTACAACCACATCCCCGGCGATGGACGCGAGCAGGTCGTGACCGATGCCACCGCCCTCAAAATCCGCGCCGAAGACGGGCGCTCAGTGTGCGGCGTGGACTTACGCCCCTTCATCGGCGACCTCCCCGGCGACCGCCCGACACGCGCCTTCTCCACGGAAAATGCGAGCGGCAGCACCAGCCAGGCCGCGAACATCATCGAGGGCCTCGAGGCGGGTGCGCGCGTGCTCCTTCTCGACGAGGACACCTGCGCCACCAACCTCATGATCCGCGACGCCCGCATGCAGGCCCTCGTGCGCGGCCGGGCCGAGCCCATCACCCCCTTCATCGAGCGCGCCCGCCACCTCGCCGACACCCTCGGAGTAAGCAGCGTCCTCGTCTCCGGCGGATGCGGCGATTACCTCGAAATCGCCGACCGCGTCCTGCGCATGGACGCTTACCATTGCGCCGACGCCACAGCGGAGGCCCGCGAAATTGTGCGCGCCCTGCCCACCGCCCGTTCCGGCAACGCCGCCAGCCCATGGCCGCAGGACCCGCCCCCGCGCCTCGTCGACGCCCGCTCCCTCGACCCCTCCAAGGGACGCCGCGACATTCGCGTGCGCGCCCGTGCCACCCGTTCCATCGAGTTCGGGCGCGCCGAGATCGACCTCTCCGCCGTCAGCCAGATCGTCGACCCCGGCCAGACCCGCGCCATCGGCGAAGCCCTCCTCATCCTCCGCGACTACGCCGAAGACGCCCGCACGGACCACGAAGCCCGCCTCGCCGGACTCGTCCACGATGTCGCCGCCCTCATCGCCCGCGAAGGCCTCGGCGTCCTCGACGGCCCGCACCCCTCCGGCGACTGGGTCGCCTTCCGCCCCCTCGAACTCGCCGCTGCCCTCAACCGCCTCCGCTCCCTCCGGCTGAGAGGCGTCGCTCCTTTCCTCTAGGAACCCGGGGAAATCGCAACGATGCGTCTGCCCATCAGGCCGCCGACCGGGACCGGGCAATGCGCCTTGCCCGGGGAATGCGTCGATTTTATCGAAATTCCATTGACCTTATCGAAATCGGAGCGCATCATTTTCAATATGCATTACGCATTTTCATATAAGGTAAT